>CAIRYL010000137.1 GCA_903882825.1 uncultured Candidatus Peregrinibacteria bacterium
AGTTTTTCCAGTTAATGTTTTCAAAATTTGGGAAAAAATGATAGGTTCCCCATCCTACTGAGTAAAAAACAGGAGAAACTTGGTCTTTCAGTGAAAGAACAAAAGCATAAAAATCATCAGTAATATTCCCTAATACAAATATTAAAAGCGTGGAAAATGCGGCGAGTAATGGAGAAAGAAAGCTTGAAAAAAAGAGAGAAAGAGACAGTAAAAAAAGAAATGAAAGAAACATTCCAAAAAGCACTACTAAATATGCTGGTTGAAAAGGAGTAAGAAAAAAGAAAATGATTCCCATAATAATGGTAAGAATTCCTAAAACACTTCCGAGTCCAAAAAATTTAGAAAGAACAAATGTAGCGGGAGAAATAGGTTTTGAAAGAAGAAGCATAATTGTTTTCCCCTCTGTTTCTCTGGCAATTAACTGAGTTCCCACAAAAATACTAATAATAATTCCAAAAATATGAATCATTGCAAACCCAAAGTCTACCAGCACCTTTTCATCTGCACGCGCAGAAATATCTGCCATGAGTTTTGAAGAAAGCACCATAATAATGCCAAAAAACGCAATGGTATATAAAATTCGGTCACGGATGGTTTCACGAAATGTATTTTTACTCAGGGCAAGAAGAGAAGAAAAAGTCATAGAAAAAATAAAAAATAAGAATGAAATGAAAAAATATTTCAGCAAAGAAAGTAGAAAACTATCGCATCACTACTTCTAAAAACACATCTTCCAGCGTTTTTTTCCCTTTTTCAGTAACCTCTGATACCGATCCGAGGAGGACTAATTCTCCATTGCGAATAATTCCCACACGGTCACAGAGTACTTCGGCATCATTTAAAATATGAGAATTGAAAAAAATAGTTTTCCCTTGAGACTTAAGATATAAAATAAGATCTTTTACTTGTCTTCTCCCTAATGGGTCAAGTCCACTCATTGGTTCATCGAGAAAAACAATTTTAGGATCATTAATAAGTGCTTGCGCCAGACCAATTCGTTGCATCATTCCCTTTGAGTATCCTCCAATAGGACGTTTTACTGCTTCTTCTGGAAACTGCAAACGTTTTAAAAGGTCGGCGATACGAATTTTTAGTTCATCTTTTGGAATTCCAAAAATTTCTCCACAAAAAAACAAAAATTCCTCAGCGGTGAGATATTTATACAAATGAGCATTTTCTGGAAAAAATCCAATAAAATGCTTTGATTCTTGGGATTTTGGAGAGTGTCCGTTAATAGTAATGGTTCCACTAGTAGGAGTAAGAAGTCCGAGCATCATTTTCATGGTGGTGGTTTTCCCTGCACCGTTTGGACCTAAAAACCCAAATACTTCTCCTTCTGGAATGTGTAAAGAAAGGTTATGAACAGAATATGGAGCATTTCCAGAATATTTTTTAGAGATATTGTTGAGTTGGATCATAGAGAAAAAACAAGAAGTATTCGATTCCTATTATAAAAGGCAAAGAGGGAAGAGAAAAGAGTTTCTTTTTTAAAATATTTTGTGAAAATGAAAATATGCAAAACTTGTGTCATATTTTTCGGCGATGTGCCATTACTAAAAAAATGTTTCCCAGAACGGAACTTTTTCGTGTAGTTCGCAAAAAAGATGGATTTGTATCTTTTGATCCAGAATATAATATTTCTGGACGTGGAATTCATTTTTGTAAAACTCCAAATGTGGTGGAACAGTTTTTTTCACCTCAAAAGAAAAAAATGATTACCCATTTTTTACGAACAGAAATCTCGGATATCCGTATGAATGAAATAAAAGATGAAGTACAAGCATTTGTAAAAAACGCGCAATAATACTTTTCTGATCGATTTTTTTAGTTTTGTTTTTGCTTTATTTCATTTTTTATACAGTTATTGAGAGGTATCTTATTCTTTCGGGAATATTTTTTTTGTGATATAAAAATATTACTTTTTTTAACTTTTTTTGTGCGTCGATTTTGTGTTCCTGTTGCGGTGGGAAACCTCTTAATTGGATCAAATTCCCCGATTTTGGTGCAATCGATGACCAATACTGATACCGCCAATGTTTCAGAAACGGTTTACCAAATTTTAGAATTACACACCGCGGGGAGTGAAATGGTGCGTATTACGGTTGATACGGAAGAATCGGCGAAAATGGTTCCGTATATTATAGAATCCGTGAGAAAAATTTCTCCAGTCCCCATTATTGGTGATTTTCATTTTAATGGACATATTCTTCTCAAAAAATATCCCGCTATGGCAGAATTACTCGATAAATATCGAGTAAATCCTGGAAATGTTGGAAAGGGCGAAAAACATGATAAAAATTTTCAAGAGTTTTTAAAGATTGCAAAAAAATACCAAAAACCTATTCGTATTGGTGTAAATGGTGGATCTCTTGATCCTCAAATGCTTCAAAAAATAATGGATGAAAATGCGCAAAAATCACACGATATTTCGCTTTTTGAAAATTCACAAAATATTCTTGCTCAAGCTCTGGTGCAAAGCGCTTTACAATCTGCACAATATGCACTTCAGGAAGGATTTCCCCACCATAAAATAATTCTTTCAGTGAAGCATTCGTCTCTTCGTGTAATGCTTCATGCGTATCGTATGCTTGCAAAATCTTGTACATATCCTCTTCATTTAGGGCTTACAGAGGCAGGAAGTGGGAAAAAAGGAATTATTTCGAGTGCCATTGCACTGGGTATTTTACTCGAAGAGGGAATTGGAGATACCATTCGCGTTTCTCTTACTCCTCGTCCCCACCAATCACGTACTCGGGAAGTACAGGTAGCACAAGAAATTTTACAGGCATTAGATATTCGGACTTTTTCTCCAAAAATTACGGCGTGTCCAGGATGTGGAAGAACCACTGGAAATCATTTTCAACATTTTGCAGAAAAAGTTTCGCAAAAATTGGAAGAAATGAAACCGTTGTGGGAAAAAAAATTTCCAAAAGCACTTTCTTTAAAAATTGCGATTATGGGATGTATTGTAAATGGAAAAGGAGAAGCACAAGAGGCAGATATTGGTATTTTTTTTCCTGGAAAAGGGGAGGGAAATTTTGCCATTTTGTATGTAGAAGGGAAAAAACAGAAAGAAATAAAAAGCGAAAACTTGTTTGAAGAGTTTTGGGAAGCTGTGGAAACGTATGTGTTGCATATTTCTTCCATTTCGAAAGAACCTTAAAACCAAAGCAATAAAGCCATTTTAGAGAGATTTGAAAGAAAAAAAAATAATTTTTAAGGGCAAATTGTGAGAGAAAAGCCAAAAAATCTAAAAAAAATCTTGCAAAGCAAATGCAAGGGGCTTACCATCGGCTTTGCTTTTGAATTTAACCCCTTTTTTTATGACAAAAGCAGATATTGTTGCTGATATAGCAGCCAAGGCTGGAATCACCAAAAAGGCCGCTCAAGATTCTCTTGAAGCACTTTTGGATATTGTAACGGGTGAGTTGAAAAAAGGAGAGTCTGTGACTCTTACAGGTTTTGGAACTTTTAAAGTTTCTCTTCGGGCAGCTCGTGTTGGTGTAAATCCACGAAACCCAAGTGAAAAAATTAAAATCCCAGCCCTCAAACTTCCAACGTTTAAGGCGGGAATCGTTCTTAAAAAAGCAGTACGATAATTTCTTTTCTGCATTTTAAAAAGCTCTTTGTGGTATACCACAAAGAGCTTTTTAAAAATAAAAATAATACGCTAGAAGTTGGGTAATTTTTTTTTGTTATTTCCTTTTAAAAGGAGTACAATAGCATGAAAATTTTTAACACCAAAAAATATGTGGAATGGTATACGCATGCAAAGTTTTGTTTTAAAGCCATTTTTATTACCTATCACTTTTTTTGAGAAAAGAAGGTGCTTTGAAGGTGAGGTTATGTTGGATGACTTATTATACCCACGAATTGTTGATAATGAAAGAGTAGAAGATGATAATGTTCAGGGAAAACTCCTTGCCAATCCAAAATATCCACGGGATCGGGAGAGCAAAAAAAGGCAGAGACAGAAACAGTTATTGCAGAATGTACACAGAACTGTAAAAATTTGAGAGAAACACTGCCGAATTATCAAGAAAAAACAAAAACAGATATTAAAAATTTTTTATTACAAGAATTTGGCATACAAACAACAACGTGGACTGAGCCATCTGGGGCTACTATTCCTCCTAGTGAAATATCATTTCAAAAATCATCCAATAATACTGGCGATGATTTTATAATTATTCCATCGTTGGGACTCGAGATAGGAGTAGGTGTAAATGGGAAGGCGTATGTATTTATAAATGATATTCCTGTTGTTTTTGTTCCCAACAGTAAGAATCGTTATTCTCCTGTTTTAGGAGAAGTTGGACAAAATGCAAACCAAACATATTTTAATTCTTTTAAGACATTTATTATTCAAAATCTTAAACAACATCACGTCCCATTGCCTGGAAATGATCAAACTGCTGTATATACTGATTCTGGAATGTCAATCTCCCGTGTTCCTAGAAAATGGGCAGAAGCGCTAAAAGAATCAGGAGATGTTTTTAATTCAATAGTTTTTGATGATCAAGGGAATCTGCAGGAGGCTTCTGTAGACAATATTACTCATACGACTGATAAAATAGAAAAGGCGGTCCAATTTTTCAAAAAATTAGGACTTTCAAAGGAAGTTCTTAATATTACAGGGGAAAATACTAGTGGATTTCGGTATGAAAAAGAAAAAGGAGTATTTGAAATAACGGTTACTTCAAAAAATATTGCAGAGGTAAATACTATTCTTCGTACACATCCTTCTCTTACGACTCTAGAAATCCCAAATATTACTTCCCTAGAAGGTATTATGATACAGGGAAATACACTTCTCCAAGAAATAATTATGAAGTATACACCATTGTATCAAGAACAAGAAAATGTTATTAATTGGAATAGCATTCCTGAAGGAGTACGAATTTTTGAAAATCCACCGGTTGGTTTCAGATCAAGAACAGAAAAAATGGAAATTATGAGGCCAGATAATATTTAAACATCAGACGGTCCACTGTTTTAAAAAAATATTTTTTTAGAGTCTCTTCTCTATATTTTTAGGTCATTGTACGTATGAGTACTGCAAAATATCTGTTCTTTTTTGAAAACCCAATTGTTCCCAAAATACCTGAGCCAGTGTGTTATCGCAGAGAACAGAAATATGACTTTTAAGGATTCCTTCTTTTTCTCATGTCTTTAATGATTTTTGAACGAGTGCTTTTCCAATACCTTTTCTCCTGTATTGATCATCCACAACCACATGATATATATCCTCGTTTCCCATCGTGTCCTGCGAGTATTGTTCCCACCAAAACTTCTCCATCGTATACTATAAAACTGGAGTTTGGATTTCTTCGTAAATATTTCTCTCCATTTTCTTTTGAATCTGCTCCTCTTAACTTCAGCCCAGGAGTTCTTTCCCAAAGCTCATAAGCACTTTTATAATCATTCGTGGTAAAGGGCTTTATATTAAATGAAAAAGAAAAATTCATTCAGAAAGAAATAAAGAAAGAAGATTTTGGAAGATGGCGAACATATTAATAAATAAATGAAGTGCTGCGTATACTGGTGATTCATAAGCTCCATTTTTTATCATTTGAAGATCATACGAAGTGTAGCCAGAAAACACGATAACCGTGAGAACAGAGGCAATAGTATGAACAATACTCGTAAAAAAGAAGATATTCATAATTCCTACTACAAAAAGTCCAATCATCGCAAAAAACAAAAATTGTCCCATTCCAGAAAGGTCTTTTTTAGTAGTATATCCCCAAACTGCGGCCGCGAAAAAAAGAGATGCAGAAGCTATTAATGCCTGAAATACCACGCCTATTTGTCCGGTTGCACCAGCAAACGCTAATAATGGATATAAAACAGCACCGCTTAAAAATGCAAATAAGAAAAAAACGGGGACTCCAAATGTTTTACTATTTCCCCATGCACTTTGAGACAACATGAGTGCGAGATGAGCAATAATAACTGCCCAAAAAGTAGTACTGCTCACTACAAATAGTGGAGCTGCCCAGGCTCCTAACGCCGAAACAGCAATAGCAAGCCCAAAATATGTCCATACACCCGAAAGAAAAAGAGCATTTTTTTGTGGAATGCTGACACCTGAAGAAAAAGATGAGTCCATAGTGTTTTTATAAAAGATCAGTATACATTGTATTTTAAAATAGAAATATTTCAATTTTTTTATTTGTTTCTCCTTGAATTTTTAAAGAGATTATCGGTAGTATGTTTTTGATATTTTTCTAAAAATTATGAATACTCCTGTTACTCTTTCGGCTTCTCATCCTGGTCGCACACGATGCGAGGTGTGGACACGAGTAATGGGATACCATCGTCCAGTTGCAAATTTTAATATTGGGAAAAAATCAGAACATTATAGTCGAATGCACTTTTCGGAGGTTATAAGTATTAATTCACGATTTTGCGCTCAGTTTTCTGACTAGAAAAAGAAATTTTTAAAAAATAAAAACTTTTCCTATGTTCTTCTATAAATAGGTTGTTTCATTTCTGATTTTTTTGGGAAAGAAGACTTCTTCCAAAAATTTTAAAATGGGGAAACCGTATTTCTCACTTTTCTTTTCTTCTTTGTATGCCTCTTCATAAAATTCAAAAACGTAATGGGACTATTACCGATTTCCATCTTCAAAAAATTGAAGATGCTATTTTTTCTGCAGTAAAATCAGTAGGAGGAACAGATAAAACTCCCGCACAAAATATTGCAAAAGAAGTAGAACATCTTTTAGAGGTTGAATTTTTAGACCGTATTCCGAGTGTAGAAGAAGTGCAAGACATGGTGGAAAAGGTTCTTATTGAATCTGGACATGCGCAAACTGCCAAAGCGTATATTTTATATCGAGAAAAAAAGTCAGAAATACGGGAAGATAAAAAAGTAACCGTGGAAGTCGCAAAAACTATTGATGAATATTTAAATCAAGTGGATTGGCGGGTAAATGCAAATTCCAATCAAGGATATTCTTTAGGGGGAATGATTTTAAATACTGCAGGGAAAGTAACTGCAAATTATTGGCTTTCTCATATTTATCCTCGAAATGTTGGAGATGCCCATAGAAATGGAGATTATCATATTCATGATTTGGATATGTTTGCGGGATATTGTGCAGGATGGTCATTAAGAAGGCTTTTACAAGAAGGATTTAATGGAGTACCTGGGAAAACGGAATCCGGACCGCCAAAAAATCTCACTTCTGCGGTATCGCAAATGGTAAATTTTTTAGGAACTTTACAAAATGAATGGGCTGGAGCACAAGCATTTAGTAGTTTTGATACATATTTAGCGCCGTTTGTAAAAAAATATGAATTAGAATTAGAAAAAGATTTATCCGTCATTCTTCCCGAAAATTCCGTTGCAAAACAAGAATATATTCGTCAAAAAACATACGAGTTTGTACACCAAAATGTGCAGTCATTTGTTTTTAATCTGAATGTTCCTAGTAGATGGGGAACACAAACTCCATTTACAAATATTACACTCGACTGGGTGTGTCCTGAAGATCTCAAAGAACAACAATTAGTATTAGGTGGACAATTGTTTCCGTATGCGTTTGGGGAACTACAAAATGAAATGGATATTATTAACAAAGCCTATATTGAAGTGATGACTGCTGGGGATGCGAAAGGGCGAGTTTTTACTTTCCCAATTCCTACCTACAATATTACTCCTGATTTTTCATGGGAACATCCCAATACAGAACTCTTATTTGAAATGACGGCAAAATACGGAATGCCATATTTTCAAAATTTTCTCAATTCAGATCTCAAGCCAAACCAAGTGCGTTCTATGTGTTGTCGACTGCAACTGAATTTAAATGAGCTTTTAAAACGTGGAAATGGACTTTTTGGATCGGCAGAACAAACAGGAAGTCTTGGAGTGGTTACCATTAACGCAGCACGTATTGGATATACTTGCAGAGGTGATAAAAATGCATTTTTGGATCGCATCGCGCATCTCATGGAATTGGCAAAAACTTCTCTTGAAATAAAAAGGGAAGTGATTCAAAAGTGGATTGATCGTGGAATTTTCCCATATACAAAACGTTATCTGGGAAATTTGAGAAATCATTTTTCTACTATTGGTATTAACGGTCTTCATGAAGCTATTCAAAATATTACCAACAATGAACACGGCATTGCGGATGAATGGGGACAAAATTTTGCAGAAGAGGTTTTAGTATTTATGAGAAAAAAACTCACTGAATATCAAAACGAAACTGGAAATTTGTATAATTTAGAAGCAACTCCTGCAGAAGGAACCACTTACCGATTTGCAAAAGAAGATCAAAAACGATTTCCTGATATTCTCCAATCCGGAACGAAAGAAGCTCCGTATTACACCAATTCTTCTCAATTACCAGTAGGCTACACCGATGATGCGTTTGAAGCGCTCGATCTTCAAGATCGTTTACAAACTCTGTATACAGGAGGAACTGTTTTGCACTTGTATTTAGGCGAACGGGTGAGCGATGCGACTGCTTGCAAACATTTCGTAAAAACAGTGCTTTCTCAGTATCGATTACCATATATCACGGTTACCCCTACTTTTTCTATTTGCCCAAAACACGGATATCTCGCTGGTGAACACGATTTTTGTCCCAAGTGTGACAGTGAAATTGGATATACTGGAGGGGATACAGATACAGAAATTCGGAAAAAATATGATGTAAGGAGTGAAGAGAAAGCGTAAAGAAGACAGATGAGCGGTGTTTTTTATAAAATTACTTTTTCTTCTGGATTTTTCAGTTTTTCTTTTTCATGATCTATTTTGCTGGTATTCAACGGCTTACACTTTTGGATTATCCAGGGCATACCGCTTGTATTGTTTTTCTTCCTGGATGTAATTTTCGGTGTCATTACTGCCATAATAGTGAATTTGTCTTGCCAGAAAAATTAGAAAAAATTCGGAATACTTTTATTCCTGAAAGTGTATTTTTTCAGTTTCTCAAAAAACGTGTAGGAAAATTAGAAGGCGTCGTTATTTCTGGTGGAGAGCCCACTATTCACCAAAATCTTCCTATTTTTCTGAGAAAAATAAAAAAAATGGGATTTTTAATAAAATTAGATACCAATGGATCTCATCCCGAAATGCTTAAAACTCTTGTAGATGAGAAATTATTAGATTATATAGCAATGGATATAAAAGCCTCTCCCACACGATATGAAGAATTTTCTGGAATTTCTTTTGAAAATACAGAAGAGCCATTCCTCGTTCAAAAGTCTCGCGATATACTTTTTCATTCTTCTGTTCCGTATGAAATTCGAACCACTCTTGTGCAAGAATTCCATGATGAACAAGAGTTTATACGTTTATGTACATTTGTAAAAGGATCTCAAAAATGGGTACTTCAAAACTTTCGTTCCACTGGCGGATGTTTAAATCCTGATTGGGAAAAATTTTCTGGATTTTCACAAGAAAAGTTAGAAACAATGAAAAAAAAAGCAGAAAAAATGGGAATATTAGCAGAAATAAGGATATAAAAAGTCTTTTTTAAATTTTAAAAATTTCGTACAATACCCACCGATTTTTTAATAAATTATGACAAAATTTGTTCCTGGAAAATGGCAAAAAGAAGTACAGGTGAGAGATTTTATTCAAAAAAATTATACTGTATACGAAGGAGATCATTCTTTTTTAGCACCTGCCACCACGAGAACGAAAGAAATGTGGGCACAGGTACAAGATTTATCTCAACAAGAGAGGAAAAGAGGAATTCCTGATATTGATACCGCCGTGCCTTCTACCATTACAAGCCATCGTCCTGGATATATACAAGCAGAAAAAGAGCTTATTGTTGGTCTTCAGACAGAAGCTCCTTTAAAAATGGCAATAAAACCACTCGGAGGAATGGGACTTGCCGAAAAAGCAGCAGAAGCATACGGCTATACGGTTTCAGAAGATATTAAAAAGATTTTTTATGAATACCGAAAAACTCATAATGATGGAGTTTTTTCGGTATATACACCCGAACAAAGATTACTTCGTAAAAAACATGTTTTAACGGGACTTCCCGATAATTACGGACGTGGGCGAATTATTGGAGATTATCGTCGTTTGGCTTTGTATGGAGCCGATCAACTCATTGCATGGAAACAACAAGATCTTTTAAAAATGACGACGAGAATGACAGAAAAAAATATTCTGCTCAGGGAAGAGGTTTCTGCACAAATTTCTGATTTAAAAGCCATGAAACAAATGGCAAAAGAATATGGGTATGATATTGCTCGTCCTGCAGAAGATTCACGTGAAGCTTTGCAATGGATGTATTTTGCATATCTTTCAGCGGTGAAACAGCAAAATGGTGCGGCCATGTCATTTGGACGAATTGATGGATTTTGGGATATTTATACAGAAAAAGACTTAAAAGAAGGGAAATATACGGAAGAACAAATTCAAGAAATGATGGATGATTTTGTTATAAAATTAAGAATTATTCGGCATCTTCGACCACCAGAATATAATGCCCTTTTTGCGGGTGATCCCACTTGGGTGACCATGTCGATTGGGGGTACTGGAATAGATGGAAGACCATTAGTTACCAAAACATCTTTTCGACTATTACATACGCTTACAAATTTGGGAGCATCTCCAGAGCCAAATTTAACGGTTTTATGGGGGAATGGCATCCCAACACCATGGAAACGATATTGTGCGCAACAATCTATTATTTCGAGTTCTCTTCAATACGAAAATGATGACCTCATGAAACCGTATTATGGCGATGATTATGCAATTGCGTGTTGTGTATCCGGAATGGAAGTGGGGAAGGAAATGCAGTTTTTTGGAGCACGGGCAAATGGTGTAAAAGCACTGTTACTCGCTATTAACGGCGGAAAAGAAGAACCTCTTACTCATAATAAATCTCATATAAGTGCTGGTGGCGATGAAATTATTCCAGGGCTCAAATCACTCGTACATCAAGAATATCTTGATTATGATGAAGTATGGAAACAGTTTGTGCAGGTGCTTTCATGGCTTGCAGAGAGGTATGTAAATATGATGAATGTGATCCACTTTATGCATGATAAATATAATTATGAGTCAGCACAAATGGCGCTTCATGATACTGTTGTAAAACGAAATATTGCTTTTGGAATTGCAGGACTTTCTGTTATTGCCGACAGCTTGAGTGCCATTAAATATGCAAAAGTAAAGCCACTGTGGAATGCAAATGGGGTTGCAGAAAGTTTCGCAATACAAGGCGATTTCCCAAAATTTGGGAATGATGATGATCGAGTGGATACTATTGCCTGTGCTGTTACAGAAGAATTTATAAAAGCTCTTCGCCAGCATGAAACTTATCGTGATGCCGAGCACACACTTTCAATTTTAACCATTACTTCTAATGTAGTATATGGAAATGCTACGGGTGCAACGCCAGATGGAAGAGATTCAGGAGTTCCCTTTGCTCCAGGTGCCAATCCAATGCACGGACGAGATGAAAATGGGGCACTCTCATCCCTGAATTCTGTTGCAAAAATTTCTTACGATGCGTGCAAAGACGGAATATCGAATACTTTTTCGATTGTTCCTTCTTCTTTAGGGAAAAAAGAAGAAAGCAGAATCCAAAATTTAGTACAGCTTTTAGATGGCTATTTTATCGGATCAGAAGGACATCATTTGAATGTAAATGTTTTTGATCGTGCAAAACTTCTAGATGCTCAAGCACATCCAGAGAATTATCCACAACTCACTATTCGTGTGAGTGGATATGCGGTACTTTTTCATAATCTGAGTAAAGAACAACAAGATGAAGTGATCTCGAGAACATTTCATGAAAAAATGTAACATGCCACCCCTTACTTCTCTTTATTCTTCGCCGTATTCAGCAGAAAGAATGGGATATGTCCACTCCCTCGAATCTTTAGGAACACTGGATGGACCGGGACTACGAACCGTTGTTTTTTTAGAAGGATGCCCATTAAAATGTATTTTTTGTCATAATATTGACTGTGGTGTACAAAAAGAATCTCATAAAATTTCTGTACAAAATCTCGTAAAAAAAGTGCTCCGAAACAAACCATATTGGGATTCGTATGAAAAGCCGTATTGTGATAAAAAAGTATGTATAAAAGGGGGTGTAACGATTAGTGGAGGAGAATCTACTTTTCAACCACTTTTTCTACGAGATTTTTTACAAGATCTGAAAAAATCAAATGTCCATATTGCCCTTGATTCTTGCTTAATAACAGAAAAAGAAGTACTAAAAATGATTGCTCCATTTGTGGATCTCTGGATGGTTTCTATAAAACATACAGACCCTGATCAACATAAATTTTTAACAGGTGTAAATAATATATTGGTTCATAAGAACCTGAAATTTTTAGATGCTCTTCTCTCAAAAAATACAAACAATAGTTCTCGTATTCGTATTCGGTTTTTAATTATTCCAGGATTAACGGATAGTGAAGAAAATATTAAAAAAACAGGAGAAATTGCAAAAAATTTAAAACATTTAGAATCTCTTGAACTTCTTCCGTATGGGTCTCATGGAAAATATAAATGGGAAAAAATGTTTGGAAAATACCCATTAGATGGTGTCCCAGATGCAAGCCCAACAGATATTCAAAGAGCTTCAGAACTCTTAAAACCCTTGGAAATCCCCATCTTGTTCCCATTGGAATACCATCATCGTCCTTCCACAATGTAAAAGGAATACCTCTCTCTTAAGATTTTCTCTTTTCTTTCCTCTTTCTTCTCCCGTACAATTGAAAAGAATTTTTCTGATTTTTGTATGTTCCCTCAGTCTTTTCCCAAAAAAATGCTTCTGCTCGGTTCCGGAGCATTAAAAATTGGAGAAGCCGGTGAATTTGATTATTCTGGATCACAAGCTATTAACGCTCTCCGCGAAGAAAATATAGAAGTTATTTTAATAAATCCAAATATTGCTACCAATCAAACTTCTGAAAGGGAAGGCGTAAAAGTATATTTTTTACCAGTTACCCCTGATTTTGTAGAGCGCGTTATAGAAAAAGAAAAACCAGATGGAATTTTTTTAGCATGGGGAGGTCAAACAGCTCTGAATTGTGGAGTAAAACTTTTTGAATCAGGAGTGTTAGAAAAACATCAGATAAAAGTATACGGAACGCCAGTAGAAACCATTCAAAAAACAGAAGATCGTCAACTTTTTAATGATGAACTTTCAAAAATTGGTGTGCATTTCCCTGTTTCTGTTTCTTGCATCACCAAAGAAGAAGCCTATAAAGCGTTAGAAAAAATTGGATTTCCCGTAATTGTGCGTGCTGCTTTTACACTGGGAGGAGGAGGATCTGGATTCGCTACTACTTTGGAAGAGTTTGAAATCCTCATTAATAATGCACTTTCGTATTCTCCTCAAATTTTAGTGGAAGAAAGTTTAAAAGGATGGAAAGAAATTGAATATGAAGTCGTACGAGATAGTGCGAATAACTGTATTACGGTCTGTAATATGGAAAATTTTGATCCACTGGGAATCCATACTGGAGAATCTATTGTTATTGCTCCTTCTCAAACTCTTTCTAATTCGGAATATCAAATGCTCAGGTCTACTGCTATTAAAACCATTCGACATTTAGGAGTTATTGGTGAATGTAATATTCAATATGCACTGGATCCATATTCTGAAGAATATCGAGTCATTGAGGTAAATGCACGACTTTCTCGTTCTTCGGCGCTTGCTTCCAAAGCAACGGGATACCCATTGGCATATATTGCGGCAAAATTGGCACTCGGATATCGACTCGATGAACTGAGAAACTCTATTACAGAAGTCACTTCTGCTTTTTTTGAACCTTCTCTTGATTATGTAGCTCTTAAAATTCCACGATGGGATTTGAATAAATTTCGAAAAGTGTCAGAAACTATTTCTTCAGAAATGAAGAGTGTTGGAGAAATTATGGCATTGGGAAGAAATTTTGAAGAAGTATTACAAAAAGGTCTTCGTATGCTTCAAATTGGAGCACATGGCATTACTCATCATCCTTTTGTATTTGAAGACTTAGAAAAAGAATTGCAAAGTCCTACTCCAAAACGGGTATTTGCGGTATATGAGGCATTTAAAAAGGGATATACAAAAGAAAAAATTGCAGAACTCACGAGAATTGACGAGTGGTTTTTAGGAAAAATTGAGCGCATTCTTTCTACCGAACGAAAAATTGAAAGCATTTTTTCTTCTGCTTCCGCCTCGTTAGAAGAACAAAAAAGTGTGATGCTTTTGGCTAAAAAAGAAGGTTTTTCGGATGCTCAAATCTCGAAAATTGTTCCATTGGTTTTCTCTGATGAAATGGATGTTCGTGCACAACGTAAAAAATGGGGAATTGTTCCCGTTTCAAAAAAAATAGATACTTTAGCTGCAGAATTTCCAGCAAAAACGAATTATCTCTATCTCACGTATCACGGAACAAAGAGTGATATGGAAGAATAAATTTTCCTTCTTTATGAAAATCTGTGCATGGTGTTCTACCGGCTTTACGGTAACAAACGAAGACCGTGCATTTTATGACAAGGTTTCACCGATTTTTAATAATGTACAATACAGTATTCCAGATCCAAGTCTTTGTCCTGACTGTCGACAACAGAGAAGACTTTGTTTTCGAAATGAACGAAAATTGTATAAACGAAAATGTGACCTGTGCCAAAAAAACACGGTTTCTATTTATCAGTCAAAAGCACCTTTTTCCGTATACTGCCAAGAGTGTTGGTGGAGCGATAAATGGGACGCTCTTTCCTATGGGCAAGAGTTTGATTTTGGGAGGAATTTTTTTGAACAGTTTAGAGATTTACAAACGAAGACTCCAAAGCTTTGCCTTGTAAATTCTAATAGCGTCAACAGCGAATACACTCATTTTGGAGATGGAAATAAAAACTGCTATATGCTTTTTCAGTCTTCCAACAATGATTGTTGCTATTATTGTTATTGGATGCAGCAATGCCGAGATAATCTTGATTGTCACTTCTGCCATTCTTGTGAACAATGTTTTGAATCTACAGGACTAGAGAATTGCTATTCTTGCCATTTTTGTCAAGAATCTGAACATTGTAGTGATTCATATTTTTTAGAAGATTGTAGAGGTTGTAAAAATTGTTTGGGGTGTATAAATCTCGTTCATAAGCAGTATTGTGTTTTTAACGAACAAAAGAGTAAAGAAGAGTATTTTTCCGTTTTAAAAAATTTCTCGATACATACTTTTTCTGGGCTTCAAAAAACGAAAACTCAAGTGAATGAATTTTTTATTACTCAGCCTCGAAAAAACTTACACATTGTAAATACAGAGAATGCGATGGGCGATTATTTACGAAGAGTAAAGAATACTCATTCTGTATTTTATGCTTATGATATTGAGGATTGTCGATATTCGGAGAATATCTTAAGAAATTGCAAGGATTGTCTAGATATCAGTAATGCAGTTCGAGGAGTTGAGTTATGTTATGAAAATGTACAGAGTGTTATTTCTGTTTACGGATGTCTTTTTACAACTTTTAGTCGACAAGGATGTTCAAATCTTATTTACTCAGATCTTTGTGTCAGTTCGCATGATTGTTTTGGAAGTAGTCAATTAAAAAGAGGAAGCTACTGCATCCTCAACCGCCAGTATACCAAAGAAGAGTACGAAGAATTGGTACCAAAGATAATAGAACATATGCAAAAAACAGGAGAATGGGGAGAATTTTTTCCTCCAGCTCTTTCTCC
>CAIRYL010000138.1 GCA_903882825.1 uncultured Candidatus Peregrinibacteria bacterium
AGGGAGGGGAAAAATCTTCCGGTGCAAAGAACATCCGGAGGGCAACGCCGATACGACATAACACATTTGGGCTGTAGAAAAGTTGATTCTAATGAAAAATTGACTGTGGCATATGCCAGGGTATCCAGTTATGATCAAAAAGAAGATTTACAAAGACAGGAAAAAATGTTAGAAATGTTCTGTTCATCTCAAGGGTGGAAGTTTGAAATACTTTCTGATTTAGGATCAGGTATGAATTATCGAAAGCGCGGACTTAAAAAACTTATTCATAAAATTCTAAGTCAAGAGATTTGCCGTTTAGTGTTAACTCACAAGGATCGATTACTGCGTTTTGGTTCTGAGCTTATTTTTGCTCTTTGCGAAGAAAAAGGAGTGGAAGTGGTTTTGATTAATCAAGGAGATGAGCCGTCGTTTGAAGAGGAGCTTGCTTCCGATGTTTTGGAAATAATAACTGTATTTTCTGCCCGGCTATACGGCTCAAGGAGTCATAAAAATAAAAAGTTGATTGAAAATTTAGAGAAAGCTGTTCATGTTTAAGGGTATTAAACTAGAGTTGGAAGCTGAAGAAAAAGAATTTATTAGCCTGGATGGGCAGTCTAGAATTTGCAATTGGCTCTATAATCATTTGCTGGAGATGGCAAACAAACATAAAGAGATATTCGTAGAAACTCAAGATACGAATGCAGCAAAAATTGTCTACTCTAAAAGAGGTCTTAGAAATCTTTTGCCGGACATGAAAAAAGAGCTTCCTTTTTTAAAATCCGTTCATTCCTCTCCCCTTAAAAACACAGCTCTTCGTGTAAGCGCGGCAATACAGGAGCATCAAAAGGGAAAAAAAGGTAAAAGGAAAAACAAGTCCGGATGGCCGCAGTTTCGTTCGTGGAAAAAATCCTGGTTCTCTCTTTTCTATGATGAGCCAAATAAGGGATGGAAACTGGAAAAAGACTTTCTTATTATTTCTTTAGTGATGGGATGTTATCTAAAGTTTCACATAAAAGAAGCCTCTATTTTAAAAAATAAAAAGTTACGTAATCTGCGTATCATCAGACAAGCCGGTCATTATTATGCGATTTTCACAGTAGAAAATAATTTGCCCCAGCAAAAGCCCATAAGAAAGGTAATAGCTTTTGATCCGAATCACAAAAATATGGCATATGGTGTCGACTGTGCCGGAAATAGCATTGAAATAGCCGCTCCTTACTGGTTAAAGAGATATGATAAACGCATTGATGAAATTAAAAGCAAAAGAGATCACTGTCAAAAAAAAGCAAAAAAACTAATCGATGAAAAATCTGGTAAAGAATATTTTATTCCGTCTAAAAGATGGCAAAAATATAACAAGACGTTAGAAATAGCTTTGCATAAACGCCGAGAACAAACGAAGGTATTTATGTTTACTATTTCGAATGATTTATGCCGTGAATATGATTGTGTTGGAGTAGGAGATTATACTCCTCAAGGAGGTGGATGTACTATAAAGATGAGACGTGCGATGAATAATCGCTCCCTCATAGGTCGTTTTAAAGAAATAATGGCATGGACAGCGAAGAGATCCGGAAAGCTTTATATCGAATATGATGAAAAAGGAACAACCAGGACGTGTAACTATTGTGGTTACAAGGTCGAAGATGGGTTGTCTCCATCAATTCGAAAATGGGAATGCCCTGTTTGTAAAGCGACGCATATTCGAGATGAAAATGCCGCTCAAAACGGCCTGAAGAAGGTTCTGCGAGAACTTCCAACAAAAAGTGAAACATCTGTTTCACTAGTGCCTGGCTCGGGCCTTGATTTTATAAAAAATCGATGGGCTTGGCGTGTTCTTCCCAGTGGTGTTGAAAAACATCTGCGGGGGAAGGACTGTATTCAGTTACAAGCGTCAGGAAATTAAATCGAAAGCAGGAAAGCTTTCGGTCAAAACTTGAACATTGATAGTGTTTAATCAATTTTGAACAAGTTTTGAAGAGCGGATCTGGCAAAGTTGAGGGCAATCCTGTCTTTATTTGGCCATATTTGATGAAGATAAAAAATAAGGTATTGGATTTTAAGGAGAGATATAGAAATAGCGGGCAAAGCATCTTTTAACAATTTTGGAAGTCTTTTTAGCGCCTATCCGCACAAGAAAGAGCTATTTTTGAAAAAGACCCGGCAAGTGTTCTTAAGATATTACAAGACGGCTCATTAAAAGAAGTGTTTTGCGTCAATTATCTTTTCCGGTCGACGACAATTATCTTTGCCGGTTGATTCCCTTGTGGGGTAGTTGGGTAATTTCTACCCATTCATTGGTTGCTTAACAGTTTTCTCCTTTGATTAAAGTTTAATCTATTTACACTCTCTACTTTTCTATCATAAGCACTATTCCAGCTATGAGTTAAAAGAAAGGAGAGAGGGCCCCCCTAGGGGGGCCGCGCGACCCCCGATTGAGCGCCTCTAATTTTTTCTTTCCTTTTTTAATTTGCTTGCTTGAGCGAATGCACTACGTTTAGATC
>CAIRYL010000139.1 GCA_903882825.1 uncultured Candidatus Peregrinibacteria bacterium
AAATGGAGAGAAAGCTCTTATTCATATTCAAGAATCATCCAAATATGAATTATTTTTAATACATATTCTTCCCAATGAAAATCTTCAAACTCTTGTAGATGTTCTACGGGCAAATAACAGTTCTGCTCTTTTGGTTTCTATTGATCCCAATCCCACTCGTGAACACGCAAAAGCAATGGAAAGCCATGGTATTAGTATTCTTCGCAGAAGAAAAATTAAAAAACTAGAAGTTATTTTAGAGAAACTCCTCCCATAAAATGTTAACCAAACAGTTCTTTAAATTTTTCCAATATACTTTGGTGCATTTGTACTGTGGATATTGATTCATTTATATTTTCGATACGATGCTGGCAAAATGGAATAATAAGATCTTTCCCATCTTCTGGAATTACAAAATCTCGTCCTTCTAAAAATGCATTTGCACGAATCGCAAGAGAAAGGAGTGATATACTTCGGAGGCTCAATCCGTATCGAAAAACATGGGGATTTCGGGTCCATTCGGCAAAAAGAATGTATTTTTGTGCAATATCGGGGTCGCAATGAATATGAAGAATATTTTCTTGAATTTCTAAAATCTCTTCACTCGAAATAAAAGAAGAAAGTGTCCCTAAATTTTTTATTACATCTGAATCTAAAGGGTTACAGAAAATTTTCTTTTGAATTTCTTCCGGAGGTATCCCAATAGCCATTGAAAAAAGAAATCTATCCCGCTGAGCTTCTGGAAGATTATAGGTTCCGTCATATTCTATAGGATTTTGTGTGGCAATAACGAGATGAATTTTTGGGAGTGGATAGGCTTTTCCTCCAATAGAAATTTGTCGTTCTTCCATTGCTTCTAAAAATGCACTTTGAGTTTTTGGATGCATGCGATTTATTTCATCTATGAGCACTACTTCTGCGAAGAGCGGACCTTTTCGAAGTGAAAAAGTATGTGTATGAGGATCAAAAATCTCACCTCCTACAATATCTTGTGGTAAAGTATCTGAAGTACCCTGAATACGTGAAAAATTTCTTCCAATTGCTTTTGCAAAAGCTTTTGAAAGTGTTGTTTTCCCAACACCAGGAAGATCTTCCAAGAGAAGATGACCTCTTGTAAAAAGCGCTATGAGAAGTAGTCGAATTACTTCTTTTTTTTGAAATGCAAATGGAAGGAGTGCGTTTTCAAGATTTGAGGTGGATGCAATCATTTTGGGAAAAGAAAATACAAAAAATGAGATATGCTGATTGGAATGAGAAAAAAAGAAAATCTATTTTAATTTTTTTATTTTGATCCAAATATGTCGTATTGAAGGGTCTCCCATATTCCACCTCTTATTTTTTCAATAATAAACACTACCGAAGGAAGAAGTGCCCATATAAGAGGCAAAAAGAGAATCGTAAACACCGGACCATACGATTGAGAAGGAAAAAAGAAATATATGGAGAATACCAGCAGTTGGACAATTGAAATAGCAATGACGGCCATAATCCCATATTCTTTTCCGGCCATCATTTCGGCTATTAACAATGAAGCGCTTGAAGAAAGGAAAAAATGAATAGCCGCAATAGTAAGCAACGTTTCTCCTCCTTCTGAAAGAAGATAAAATGGTAATGCTACCAAAAATAAAAAGAAATTTACTGAAAAAACGTGTTTCATGACTTCGTGTCTTGGTGCATATCGCACCGGATCTGCCATGGTATGAAAAAAAATGGCAAAGAGATTTCCAATAAGGGATCCTGAAAAAACAATAGCTAAAATCCCAAGTCCAGAAAATTCTCCCGCGTCGCCAAGGTTTTGTGCAGATGTTTTTGCATACGAGAAAAGCACAAATACTAACAGAGATGCGCTGGTTCCTAAAAGTCCGCCCCCAATACCGGCAAAAAGCCGCATTATAAATTCTGAGAAAAATGCCGGACGAAAAGTGGAAGTTTGCATAAAGAAATACTTTTTTTTAGTACCGTAATACTATATTTTTTTAGTATGAAAATCAATTTTTCTCTTTTTCATGGATAATATCTCGTTTCCCAATACTCCTCCGCCATTACGTCCAGAAGAAAATCTGGAGCGTATTCGGGAACTCACGGAAAGAAATGAAAAAATATTAGAAAAACTCCTCATTATAGAAGAAAAGCGTGAATCTCGAAGAAAATGGAAAATTTTTGGAAGTTTTTTAATGATTATTTTACCGTATATATTTATGATTTTGGCGACGTGGTATTTTTATGTAAAAGTGGCAGAAACTGTGGATCGTCTTCAAGTAAGTGTTTCAAGCGTTGTTCCAAAAATTCCAGACTCTTGGAAAGAAAAGGCAGAAGATTTAAAACAAAAGGTTTTGGAGATAGGAAAGTAAATTTAAAAATATATGAAAATTATGAAAAAAGACCAATATACGGGGATATCGTCACTTCTCATTGATAGTTTATATTCCATATTCTTTTTTTGGGCTTACTACGATTTATTTCTTATGGGGTTCGGAATTTTCATCCCCATTTTTCTTTTGTTTTTTATATTTTATATCAGTTTGCTGTTTAAGGGGGAGGAAAAAAAGAAGCTGAATTTTTATATTACCCACGCTCTTCAGCTCGCAACGCTAGGGGTATGGGTATATGGATATTTCATTGTTGATATAAATCTCACTGCGAAATACCTTTCGGGTGTCTGTTTTCCTCTTTCTGGCTGTTTTGGGGGTGTTTTGATTTCTCCTACACCGTTGATGAATTGGTATTTTGGACTCCTCACGTTTTCCTTTTTCTTGTCTCTGGTAAGCTTATTTGTATATATTTCAGAAAAAATATCCCAAAAAATACAGACTTCCCTTGTAAATACTCCAGAACGGGAGAAATCCATCTTTCAGAAGCTTTTGAAGATTTATTTGCAAAGCTTTGGTGCCAAATTAATAGTATCCATTTTTCTTTTCTTCGGATTCTTCTCTTGGGGAATAATAACTTACAATGACTATAGATACTCGCTTCCTGAAAATTGTTTTTATGGAGAAAAAGAGATTTCTCTTCCCTCTGAGCTTTCTCACGCAAAAATTATTCTTGAGAAAAATGCGTATGTCGGAAGAGGTCAAGAATCGTCGTTTCGATGTCTTCCTTTCTTTGGAACGGTACAGAACCGAATTCTTTCTCCAGATGATGTTTTTATAAAAGAAGGAAACGATTTTTATACTTATTCAGGCTTTACTACGGTAGAGCCTTTCCAGAAGGGAAAGGTTTTTTCGATAGAGAAAATAATAGGGTTTTCTCCTCGTGATATACGAATTTCCTCTGTTGGGAGAGATGAAAAAAGATACTTTCTGATTTTAAAAGACGAAGAGAATAATTTGTATTCTGTAGAAATTTCTGGATATCAATCGAAAGATGGATTTTTAGCCTTAAAAAAGTACTCATCCCCAAATATTCAAGATTCTTCTCAGGTGCTCAGTATGGACAGCTTTTTATTTTCAAAAGACTCTGTGCAATATACTGGGAAGTAATTTTTTTCTATAAATTTATGAATCTTTTTTGTATCGCACTCCCCGACGGCGGAAAGGGCGCCATTTTTCATCCTCTTACAAAAACATGGGATTTTTTTGCTGTTCCCAAAGAGGAATCATTTATCGATGTTCTTGCTTCCCGTATTTCTCCATCCGAAATAACGCATATAACGGTTATAAACGGTCCGGGACCGTTTCTTTTGCTGCGGAGTCTGGCGGTTATGGCGAATACGTGGAAACGTTTTTCTCCTATTCCCATAAGGATTTCTGCTATTCCTACCGAAGTTTTTCTCCAAAATATGTTCCCCTCGGCAGAAATTTTAGTGATGAGTGCGGGAAAGCGAAATGTCCTTTTTGCGCGACACGAGGAGAACGGTATGCAAAAAAAAAAATTGGAGGAAGTTTTACCACTTCTCTCCTCTGCATTATGGGGCGGAATTTTTATGGAAGGGGTAGAGGAAGATTTTTCGCCAGAAATCCTTCAAAAGAGGGTTCTTCCCGTTTCTGCGGAGGAGTACTGGGGGAAATGCGAAAAAATGGCAGAGCATTTCTGTGTGGAGGAAATATTGGTACAATACGCAAAAGGGGATGAATGGGAAAAATTTGAGAAAGATTGATTCACATTCGCCTTAAAAGTAAAATAGGCGTGTTCCTTTTTCCTTTTTTATGAAGTGCTACCAACACCGAGATGCGGATGCCATTGGAATTTGTAAAGCCTGTGGGAAGGGGCTTTGTGAGAAATGTATAGTGAATGCTGATTTTGGAATCACTTGCTCAGAAAAATGTACAAAAGAAGTTACTCAAGGTCACAAACTCATTACTAATGCGGTTACTCTGTATTCAGGACAAAAGAAAACCTCATTGCTTCATCCTCTTTTTGTCATTTCTATGGGGGTGTTATTTTTAATTTTTGGGATTCAAGAAGAGCTATGGGCAATTATTCCTGTTGGGATTTTGTTTTTTTCCTTTGGAGTTGGACTTCTGGTTACCCATCTTAAGAGTTACCAAGAAATAAAAAAAGACTCATTGTAGGGCTTACGCATGAACTTTCTCAAAATGTTTCCTCTCCGTTAATCCCAAGATAAAATATATCCTCTCCGTTAACCCCCGAGATATCTCGGGGGTTAACAGTTTCTTTCTCATGGTGGTTTTTCTCTTTTTTATAAATTTATTTTTTTTGGCAACTTTCAAAAACCATAGATTGTATGCAAAATTTACCGGTTTCACACGAAGGCATCGAAAGATTTGCTCGACAGTCTTTTCGCGCACTACAACTCGCTTCATCATAAATTTCTGTACAAGCAATATCTCCTAAAAAAGAAACAGATGTTGATTCTTGCAGAGTACTACTGAGAGCTTTTATTCCGCCTTTTGCAGTAGTATAAAAGTTTTCTCCAATGCGAATAATGCGAGCAATACTGTAGTTTTCATCATAAAAATTCTTGAGAGCTGGTGGAAAATGTGTCACGGTTCCACGAAGAGTAAACTCATTTTTCGCAAGATTAATATCGTAAAAATATGCACCCTGGAAAACGGTTTCTCCGTATGTTCCAGGATCAACTTTTCCGGTAGTAGGTGGTATTTTTGCAACGCTTACTGGGAATGCCAAAAGGTTTCTGGTTCGGTCAAAAAATAAGGTTTTATGATTAGTGAGAAGTTCACTATTTGTTCCTCGATCTCCAATGCTGGTATGAAATAATTCTTTAGGATTTTTGAGATCTGAAACATCAAACATTGAAATTTTCATTCCTTGATAATATGCAAAATCTGGATTGCTGGCTCCTGCATCTACCGCATTTTTCCCAAATCCAATAAGGTGATTTTCGTCATAAGGGTGCAAATAATCGGAATATCCAGGTATTTTAAGTTCGCCTAACACTTTTGGATTTTCAGGAGTGACGTCGATTACAAAAAGAGGATCGGTATTTTTAAACGTGACCATATAGGCTTTATTTCCCATAAATCGTACGGAATGTATTTTTTCTCCTTTTGCCAAATTCTCAAGCCGAGAAATTTCTTTTCCATTGGTATCTAAAATATATACGCCGTTACTACTTTCCCCATTCCAAAAATTTCCTTTTGTGGTGGCAATACGGAAAAATCCATTATCCTCGCTCATGGCGAATTGGTTTATGGCATACCCTGGGACTTTTCCCTG
Source organism: uncultured Candidatus Peregrinibacteria bacterium (assembly GCA_903882825.1). Taxonomy (GTDB): domain Bacteria; phylum Patescibacteriota; class Gracilibacteria; order CAIRYL01; family CAIRYL01; genus CAIRYL01. The sequence goes on from CAIRYL010000139.1 coordinate 5,617, forward strand.
CGCTGTAAAACTTACGCGAAGTCCATCAAGCGAAAATTTAAAAATATCCGTTGCCGTTTCCCATTCCCACCGCGCATTTTTTCCATCGTCTATATACGTTTGTTCTTGGGTTTGACGTGTAATAAATAAATTTTTGGCAGATGCATAAATATTTTGTCCGGCTCCTAAAAGAGTTTCTCGCGTTACAGGATTTCGAGGATCTTGAATATCTAATGCGGAAACAAGTGTTAACGATCGGTCTGAGAAGTTTGGAATATAGGAAATTCCTGCACATTTTTCTACTATTGGAGTGGCATTTTGAGAAATAGTAGAATCTGTTATTTTTGGTAAATTTTCTGGAGTAATTACCGTGTTATACGGAAGATACGCATTTGATACGAGGTACACGATATTCCCAATTTTTCTGGAAGAAACAAGCGAACCTTCAACAGTAAGGGAACGAATTTCTTTTGGCTGAGTGCGATCGGTAATATCAAAGACCTTTGCAATGAGTTTTTGAGATCCATAGTATCCGCCAGGAGCTATCATTTTTTCTTGCATCACAAGATCTCCTCCATTTGTCCATGAGTTTTGGTGTCCCATTACTACGAGTCTGTTTGTATCCAAAAACATGTCACTCACTTCTATTCCTTCTAACTTTATTTTTGACTCTTCTTTCATTTCATTTGCTGGAAATGCTTTTACAATACGCACTTCATTATGACGCGCAATAAAAATATGAGATCCATCATTTTTTACAATATCCGCTTCATCTACACCATATTCTTGGATATTAGTGGTGGAATAATCACCAGCACCCGCAACTGACTCACTTTGCGATTTTTCAGCAGGGGATGATGCATTCTCTGATTTGGAGTTAGAATCTTGTAACACCCCCTCTGCGAGCGGAAATACATCATTTCCGAGAGCCGTATAATACCCACCTTGACGAAGGTTTAATTTTTCTAATTGTCTATTGAGTGCAGAACACGAATCTATTTTTGGAAGTGTTCCTTCTGGAATAATTTCGTTTCCTGTTACTACACTCCATGAAAGTTGTGCCATTTCTCCTCGGGTAATATTTTTGGAAGGCGAAATACCCGTAACAATTGTTTTCTCTGATTCTAACCCCGCCATATATTTTTCATACCACGCAACATCTACCCCATGTCTTTCTAAAATGGGAACATTTAAGGCAATGGCTGAAATTTTTGAAGCTTCTGCAAAATCTATTGGCTGGTGTGGGCGAAAAGTTCCGTCGCTGTAGCCGTTTATAATACCACTTTTGCGAGCATTACATACTGTTTCTGCAAACCAATCCGACTCACGAACATCTGGGAAAGCTTTTTCTGTCTCTGTTTTGGTACACTTTTGTATGTCTTGAATATTCATGGAAAGCACAATTTTTAAAAACTCTGCTCGAGAAATTTGTTGATCTGGCTTAAATGTTCCGTCTTGGTATCCATTTAAAATCCCATTTTGCTGAAGATACTCAATAGACGCTCGTTCTGATTTTCCTCCAATATCCGAAAATTTTTCTGCAAAAACTTGTCCAGAAGCCAAAAAAAACACTAGTAATACGAGAAAAACAGAAGAGTATCGCATACAAAAGGAAAAAAGATGTACACACATTATAACGTATCTCAGAAACATTGTGTTTCTATTTTTTTATAATCTGAAAGAGTGGCAAAATAAAAATGGTGAATAATGTTCTATTTCTCCTGTATGAAAAATTTTTTGTTTTTGTTTTTCTTCCTGTGCTTTTTTCCAGTTTCTGCATTTGCGAACTATGAAATAGGGAATGTGGTAAAAGTGGGAAAATCTGGAGAAAATGAGCTCGGAACCTATCAAATACTAGAAGTGGAAGGGGAAAATCATCAAAAAGTTTCTTTAGATGTGGGAGATGTTTTTAAAAATTCTGCGTCTAGTACCTTTACAGTAGGAGATACACTCATAATGCAGGAAAAAAACCCTGGAGAATACCAATTTGTAGAACGGTATAGATTGCCTTCTGTTTTTTTTGTTGCCTTTGTATTTTTTGTATTTGCTCTTTTTTTAGCGAAAAAAAGAGGATTTTTTGCTATACTGGGTCTTATTTTTAGTTTTTTGGTTATTTTTCTTTTCGTTCTTCCTGCACTTCAAAATGGTACTTCTGCTCTTTTAGTAGGAATACTCGCCAGTACATTTATTGTGGGTGGCTCAATGGTTATTACTCATGGATTTCGGCTTTCTACTTTTTTAGCGGTGGGGAGTACCGTTGCGGTTATAACTTTTGCCGGGATACTCGCCATTATTGCTACGAAAATTTGTTGGCTTTTTGGTATTGGTTCAGAAGATACACTGCAATTGGCATTAGGGGAAATTGGGAATGGAGATTTTCGTGGAATTTTTTTAGTAGGAGTTTTATTGGGAACTTTAGGAGTTTTAGATGATGTGACCACCACACAGGTTTCTGCAGTTATAGAATTAAAGCGTGCAAATGTAAAAATGGATTGGAAAGAGCTTTTTTCGCGAGCTTCTCGTATTGGGGAAGAACATCTGGTATCGGTGATCAATACCCTTGTATTAGCGTACGCAGGCGCATCATTACCACTTCTCCTCCTTTTTTCTTCCAGCACTATTCCATGGTGGGTTCTTTTAAATTCTGAAATGGTGGCAGAAGAGGTTATTAGAACTCTCGTCGGGAGTATGGCTTTGCTCATCGCAATACCATTTTCTACCTTTTTGGCCGCTAAAATAATGGGACCAAAAACAGAAAAATATTTTCAAAACGAAAATCCGTCCGTTGGTTGTGGTCATACTCATATTTTATAAATGCAAATTATTTGCATTTATATTTAAAAAAGGTAGGATGAGGAGGTATGATATTTGATTTTTCACAATTTCGGCATTCTGGATTACGAATTACGCCTCTTCGCAAAGAGCTTTTTCTTCTTTTCCAAAGTTTTAAATCTCCCATAACAATTCCTGAAATACAGGTGTATTTACAAAAAAAAGGAAAAAATCCAAATATTACGAGTTTGTACCGACAAGTAGAAACTTTTGTGGCGTTAGGTTTTTTACAAAAAGTGCATGTGCAATCCGGCATTATTCATTATGAATTCTCACTTTCTCACCATCATCACTTTGTATGCCAAAAATGTGAAGAAATAACATGTATTTCAGATGAAAATTTAGAAAATAGTG
>CAIRYL010000140.1 GCA_903882825.1 uncultured Candidatus Peregrinibacteria bacterium
ATGATAAAAACCACTGGGATGACTTTGGTCATGCTGTTATAAAAATTGATGACAATGTTTATGCCTTTAACCACAGTGGAAATATTTATGGACAACCAGGAGTTATAGAAAATAAGAAAGCGTGGGAATGGTTTGGATTTAATGAAGATAAAAAAATGGATTCTATATATATGGTTTATCAGTTAAATATTTCTAAAGAGGAAGAATCAAAAGTTATCGAACATTTTAATTATTGGGGAAAAGATGAAAATATAAAGCCTAATTATGATGTTTATGACCTTAATTGCACTGATTATCTAGAAGATAAAATATTAAATGGTATTTTAAACATAGGTATATCAGACACTGCTCTATTTAATACTCCGTATAATTTATCAAATAAATTGTTTAGCAAGTATGAATCAGGAGGATCAAAAATAAAAAAGGCTTCTGGTTTATTTCAGGAAAATGGAAATTTCCATAAATCTGATTATGTAGAAGTAGCAGAAAATAAGTCTTATATATCAAATAGTGAAGCAAAAAGAAGTGCATACTTTGGATTTGTGCAAAAAGTAAGATCTTTAAAAGATTCCTATAAATAAAATGAACCTAAAATGGATGCTTTCCGGCATAGTATTAAGTCTTATGTTGGCTTTATTGTCTCTATTTGTTTTTTTGTCTTTCTCTGAAAAACAAGGAAATCTTTTTTTCGATCTTGGACAAAACATTACTTTTCCACAAAAGGGGATTATAGAATGTGATTTCATTTTAGAATTTAAAGATTCAAATTTTACAAATGAAGAAAAAAAAATCGTACAGGAAACTTTACCATTTGTTTTAGTTGATAAGAATATTATTTTATGGGAGGTCATTTCCTACGACTCTCAAAAAATTGGGAAAGTGAACATTCCTGAATGCAATAGTAAGAATATATCCGTCATATTTAATAAAATCGAGGGGAAAGAAGATATAAATAAAAAGTTACATGTGTGGAACGAAAAAGAAAAACATGAATTAACGGGAGTCTTTATTCAACAATTTATATTTTTGAGTTTTTCAATTTTTTTCTTTTTCCTTTTTTCTTTTTTCTTGAATAGTTGGCTTAAAAGAAAGGAAAAAAGTAGCATAATATATATCGTTTTTATTTCTATTATATTGTTTTTATCGCCATTCCTTGCATTTTTAATGATTATTATTTTTTAGACAAGTATTATGATGACGGTCTATACCCTATCAACCTGTCATAAAAATTGATCTGTTTTGTTTGACTGATGAGCCAGTTGGTAAAAAATTTTTGCATTGGCACAAAAAAGGAACCGTTTATACGGTTCCTTAAAACCAAAAAACTGCTGGTAAAACAAGGAGCAGGAGTTTTAGTAAAACAGGGGGCAAAAATTGCCTCTGTTTCTGCTCCTGTCACCACTGTTCCTGTCATTCCTGCGGAGGCAGGAATCCAGACTATTTTCCACCATGTAGACCACTTGAGTAGTGGAAGTATAGATACCGACCAAACAGGAAAAGTGGTAGAACTTTTAGATTACTTTGCATTTGGAGAAACCAGATTGGAAGAAAAAACAGCAGGATATGAAAACGATTATAAATATACGGGAAAAGAAAAAGACGAAGATACGGGTTTGTACTATTACGAAGCACGGTACTATAACAGCGCCATTGGACGATTTATAAGTATTGATCCATGGGGTGGAGATGTACAAAACCCACAGAGTTTTAATAAGTACAGCTATGTGATGAATAATCCGATAAATGCTGTAGATAGAAATGGTTTGTTAACAGTTTTTGTGCATGGTACATGGAGTTCTTCTAAAGAAGCATTTTCGGATGATTATATGTCGATGGTTACAAAAGATTTAGAAGATAACGATTATATGACTTTTGATTGGAATGGAGCTGATTCTAATACTGATAGAAATAAAGCAGCAAAAAATTTAGAAAAAACAGTTACCCAAAGATTACTTTCAGATGCATCAGCTTTTGCTACTGATAAAAATGGGAATCTTGATTTCTTAAAATATGCAGACTATGTTTCCAATGAACCTATTAACATTGTTGGGCATAGTCATGGAGGCAATGTTGCAATAAAATCAATGCCAAAGTTTTTTAGAAATATTAATAATTTGGTATTATTAGGTACACCCAACAGGGAAGATTATCTTTTAGATACATCAAAGGCAAATCATGTATACAATATTTACTCTGAAAATGATGCTGTAATGTCAGTTGCTGGTACGACAGATAGGCAAGGTTATTCACTATCTCCATGGAGGGGAGGAGATAATGTTACTAATATTAATATCTATTTCAAAAATAAATCTTCATTAAAAGATGGTATAAATATTCATAGTGCGCTTAAAACTAGTGGTGTATGGAAAAAAGTAGAGGCACTTGTTTTTTCTAAAAATGAAAAATCTAAATAACATAATTTCCAGCTCGTTTGTACGCATTGCGACTATAGTAATTTTTTCCTTGTTTATAAGTTTGCTCTCAGTATTTTTTATTTTTATTAAATTTGATG
>CAIRYL010000141.1 GCA_903882825.1 uncultured Candidatus Peregrinibacteria bacterium
AAGAAGCAGGAATACAAGAAATTGTTTTAACGGGTATTCAGCTTGCCAGTTGGGGATGTGCAGATTCTCTAAAAAATCCAAAAGAATCTCGTCTTCCAGAGCTTTTAGATACTCTTCTGACGAAAACCAATATTCCCCGTATTCGGATCAGCTCCATTGGTCCACAATTTCTTTCTCCAGTATTTTTTGAAGTTTTTCAAAATCCAAGAATTTGCGATCACCTGCATCTTTCTGTGCAAAGTGGATCACCGGAGATTTTAAAAAAAATGAATCGTGGACATGGGATAGAAGAGATTTTGGATATTGCCAGCCGTGCTCGCACTGTACGACCAGATACAGCATTTACCGCCGATATTATTGTGGGATTTCCAGGAGAAACAGAGCATAATTTTTTAGAAACACTGAATTTAGTGGAAAAAGTTGGATTTTCCCACTTGCACGTATTTCCATTTTCTCCTCGTGCAGGAACGGGTGCGGCAAATTTTCCACATCAAATTGCTTCGGAGACAAAAAAACAAAGAGCATCTTTTTTACGAGAAACAGGAAAACACTTGGCAAAAATGTTCGTTGAAAAAATGGAGGGGAAAGAAAAAGAAGTATTAGGTGAAATGGGTGGGAGTGGGCTTACCACCAATTATATTCGTCTCAAAACTCTGCCTGAAAAAAAGAATACCATTTTTAAAATGATTATTCGCAGTGAGGACGTTATTCCCCATACGGGAGATGGAGAAGGGAAAGAGATGTAAAGTGGTGTTTTATCCTTTTTTACTTCTTTTTTTAGGTTTTAAAAAGTAAGATTTATAAAGGATACTTTGGTATATTTTTTTATATTTTTTCTCCATGCTTCTTTCTGTTACTGGTAAACAGTGGGTATCTCGTGGGACTTTTCATGATTCGGAAACATTATTCCAGAATTTTATTCGGATTCGAGGGTTTTCAAAAGACGATTTTCAAATACCTTCTTTTGCAGATCTTCATGATCCTTTTTTGTTCCGTGATATGAAAAAGGCTGTAGAAATGGTAGAAGACGCTGTTATTCATAAAAAGCGTATTCTTATTTTTGGAGATTATGATTTAGATGGAATGAGTGGAGTGGCACAAATTTTTTTAACACTCAGGCTTTTGGGCGCACAAGTTTCGTTTCGTTTACCTTCTCGCGCCGATGGATATGGTCTTTCAATGCCGTTTATTGAAGAAGCTATAAAAAACGAAGTCCAGCTTTTTATTACCACCGATTGTGGAATTTCTAATGCACGGGAAATTCAAAAGTTTCAAGAATCTGGAGGAGAGGTTATTATTACCGATCATCATACTCTACCCGAAAATATTCCGAACGCTTCTGCAATTTTACATCCCCTCGTTTTTGGTGAAACATTTCCAGATACGCATCTTACGGGAGCGGGAGTGGCATATTTTTTCTGTTCGGCATTGTTACAAAATCGTTTTGGGAAAAAAGATGCGCAACCAATACAACAAGAGCTTTTAGAATTGGCAATTTTAGGAACTATTGCCGATTGTGGACAATTACGAGGTGAAAATAGAAAAATAGTGTTGCTTGGATTAGATGCTATTTCAAAAACTAGAAATAAAGGTCTTAAAAAACTTTTTGAACTTTCTGGTGTTGATCCTGATTTTGTAACAGCAGAAACTATTGCCTTCCTTATTGCGCCTCGTTTAAATGCTTCCGGACGACTTTCTCATCCTCGTCTTTCTTTAGAGCTTTTATTGGGAAATTCTGAGAGGGCAGAGGAGCTTGGAACACTCAATAACAAGCGTCAACAAATGGTAGAAGAATTTTTATCGGATATTTTTGAATCTCTTCCTCAAAATTTTTCTGATATTTGTTTGATCCAAAAATCTTCCCAATGGTCTTCTGGAATTATTGGACTTTTGTCAGGAAAACTGGCAGAAAAATATTCTATTCCAGTGATAATGATGGAGGAAAAAGAGGGGAAATTAGTAGGATCTTGTAGAGGACCTGAAGATTTTCATTTTGGCGATTTTTTTCGGGCAACAAAAGAAATATATCCTGATGTGTTTATAAGCGCGGGAGGACATGGACAAGCTGCTGGATTCAGCATTTTTTCCGAAAATTTTGAAAAATTTTCTCTTATTTTTCGTGAAGCAGTGCAACAGAAGCGGGGGAATATTCCTCCTGTTCCTTCTGTTTTTTTTGATGGAGAAATTTTTCAAAATATTTCCGTATCAGATGTCGCAGAGCTTAAAAAAGGAGAACCCTATGGAATGGGGAATACGGCTCCTGTGTTTTGTTTTTCTCGTTTAATATTAAAAAATGTTCGTGCTGTAGGTGCACGAAAAACTCATCTTTCATTATTTTTTCATTCGCCAAAAAATCAAAATTTTTCAGGAATATTTTTTCAACAGGGTTTATTAACGGATATTTTTACAATAGAGAAAAGATATGATGTTTTAGCAACTCCAGAAGTAAGCCTTTGGAATGGAGAAGAAAAAATATCTCTCAAAATTTTTGACATCAGGGAGAGTATATAAAAAAACAAAAAATTGACGAATCGTTCTTTTTTCCTCAAAATGATTCGGCAATTATGTTTTTGCCACCTTAGCTCAGTTTGGTAGAGCAACGGATTTGTAACCCGTAGGTCGTCGGTTCGATCCCGACAGGTGGCTCCACTCAATTTTTACAATAAAACCGCTTTATAAAGCGGTTTTATTTTTTTATACCTCAAGTTTATTTTGTAATTCACAAAATCAATATACTTTTCTTTCTTTTTTTTAAAGAATCATTTTTATAAGAGACGATGCGAATTCTCTTCCTTTTGGAATTCGTATTTCTGCTTGTTGAGAATTTAAAACAGTAAGAACGCCAAAAATAATGGGAATGTTACTCATAAGAGAAACATCCATTATTCCTCGTGTAGTATTTTCGCAAATATATTCAAAATGAGGAGTATCACCTTTTATAATGACTCCAAGTGTCAAAATACCATCAAATTCATCTTGTTTTCGTAAACGAGAAACTACTTGCGGAATTTCAAAAGCTCCAGGGACTCGAAATTCTTCAATGCTGGAAGGAGATACACCACATTTTTTAAATCCATACAGTGCATCCTGAAAGAGTGCGTCAGAAAGATCTTCATTAAAATCTGAACGAACGATGGCAATAGAAATGGGTTTACTTATTTTAGGAAATTCAGAAGAAGAAAAGAAAGACATAAAAATTGAGAAAAATATAATGCACCGTATTTCATATTCTACCTATTGTATTGCTTCAGAAAGTTTGTTTATAAATGGGTTTAAGAAAGGGTATGTAAAATAGAAAAATCCAGTTGTTATAGGGATGACAAATGCCCAATATTCAATAGGAAGTAAATAACAGGTGTGTGGTTTTGCCAGAGTGACTTCTTTTCCAGCAAGATTTATAGGAATTGGTTCTTTTCTCCAGTTGAGTACATTCCCGAATATAAATAAAATGAAACTTGAAAATATTGCCGAAAAAATAAAATATCTTGAAGGAGATGAGGAAAGTATTTCAGAAAGAATGGGATACTGGTGTGCTATTAGAGGTGCATATTCACTACTTATTGCCATTCCTAATATCCATACCAGTGGTACTAACCATCCAGCTCCAGTATAAATAATCATAGCACTTTTCTCATAAAAACCTTATTTTACAAATGGAACCAGTGCCATAAATCGTGCTTGTTTAATGGCAGTTGCCATTCTTTTTTGGTGAGAAAGGCATATTCCAGTATATTTTCTCGGTTTAATTTTAGAGAAAAACGTAATTCCATATTGTTTTAAAATTCCAATATTTTTGTAATCTACACTTTTTTCTCCGTTGGCACAAAAAGGACACTTTTTGTTTACTTTTGCCATGGATGTTTTAGGGGTGGTACTGGTCATAAAAAAAATTCGTAAAAGGGAAGTGGTTAGTCGTTTTCAGAATTTCCACTTGCATCAGATAAAAGAGAAGATTGTGGAGATTTGAGATTTTCTATTCTTTTTGGGCGTTTTTTTGCACGTCGTTTTCCAGCCGATTTTTCATCAGAAAAAGCATGTTCTTCAGCTACAAGTTTTGCATAAGAGAGAGGTTCTCCTTCTGGTGCTATAAGAGAAAGAAAACGCAATACTTTTGCATTAATGCGGAGTTCTTCATCAAATTCTTTCAATTTTTCTGGAGGGAAAGAGTATTGCAAAAGAGCATAAAAGCCGGTGTTAAAACTTCCTATTCGATATGCGAGGGGTCGTTTCCCCCACCATTCGGAAAAAACAACAGTACCCGAAAAATCTTCCGTGATACGTTTCTTAATTTCCTCAAAAACTTTTTGGGCAGCCGTTTCCGCTAAATCAGACGGAAATAAAAAAAGGGTTTCATATTTCTTCATTTCTCATGGGTTAAAGGGCACGCTTTAAAAGGCTCTAAAGCGAAGAAAGAAGTACAAAGTGGATTTTTTCAGAAAATCTTTTGAAAGGCAAGCCTTTTTCGGTAGAATAGACTGGCGAATAGTGAAAACTTTCATTATTTCCTGGTTTTAAATATTTTTTTATTTTTTTTAACTTCTTATGCCACCTCTGCCAATTATCACCGCAACGGTTCTTTCTAATCCTTATATTGCAGAAGAAACACGTGGGATTCGTCTTCGGATTCATGATTCAAAATTTTTGTTTCACGCAGGGCAATTTATAAATATTATTATTAAAGATAAAATTTTTAGGGCATATTCCATTGCTTCTTCTCCATCATTTTTACCGGAGTTAGAGCTTTGTGTAAAAATTGTTGAGGGTGGTGTCGGAACTACGTATATAGATCAATTGCAACAAGGAGATACTGTATCTTTTACCGGTCCGTTTGGGCATTTTGGCTTAAAAAATAATGGAATGAAAAAATTACTCGTGGCAACTGGAACTGGAATTGCCCCCATGAAGGCAATTGTAGATGAAGAAAGAGTGTTGGGTCTTCAGAAAAGTGTACATTTGATATTTGGTGTTCGAGAAGAAAAATTTGCGCCGTATAAAGAATATTTTGAAGAAGTTTCAAAAAAAGAAAAAGATTTCTCTTTTGATCTCTATATTTCTCGTGGTGAAAAAAATCCTCATGCTCATTCCGGACGAGTGACATCTTTTCTTATAGAACAAAAACCAGAGTTTTTTCGTAATACAGAGGTTCTTATTTGTGGTTCTCCAGGAATGGTAAAAGAAGTAAAAGAAATATTAATGAATGAAAAAGGCGTAGAAAAAGCGAATATTATTGTAGAAGTGTACTAATTCTCTTTTCTGAAAAAGTTCCAGAAAAACGAAAAAATGGGGTTAATAGACAAAAACAGGGTGATTTTTTTAAGGAATTAAGGGGGAGTGGCTTAATAGTAAATTTTCTTGGCTAAGAAATCTTCAGACGATCATCGTTTTTGTGAACATCTATGACTCGTTTATGAGCCACTCTTGTTTCTCAGGAGAGACATAGCACAGACTGGCGAACTCAGTGAGAGCTTCTTTATTCTTCTTAAAGACATTTCTTAACTCCCTTCGAATATATTTTTCTTGCTGTTTCAAATCATCTGCACGACTTTCTTCTGGATCCCCGATGACAATCTTGCTGTTTTCTGAGAAATCAATTCCTTGCTTTTTGAGAATACTTTCTGCTTCATTGAGAGCTAACAAAAGCGAATAGTCCAAAATCGCTTGAGGAAGGATTTCATACCATGATAATTCTTCAACTAAACCATACTTTTCCTTGAATTTAGAAAGAAGTAGATCAGAATCGTTATCATCGGTGAAGGAAGGAAACATATACTTGCCTGGAATAATTTTCAGAAAGATATTATCTGCCGTATTTGTAGAGAAGCATATTACTATCCCGCAAGGAACAACGATTAGATCAGGAGTCGGATAAAAATGTATCACGAGACTTTGGATCGGCGATGTGATTTTCTTCCTATTCTGAAGAACCGCTGTGACGACAGACCCTCTATAGTAATCGCCTACAACATCGAATCCATACCTGTCTTTGGGGAATTGAGGAATCTTGTTTTTAGCTTTGCTCTTATTTATTATAGTATGTTTCATATTTCATATCTTAATTACTAGTAAAAAAACATATGCTTTCATAATACACTTCAATGCCCAGTAGTCAAAACTACTGAGCACTAAATTTTCTTTGGAAGAATGAAAAACCTAACAACTTTTTTCCATTAACCCAAAAAAACATTATCTTTAAATTTTTTTGATTTTAAAAAGGATATAGTTTTGAAATTTATAGTATTTTCAATTATAATTTCTTTGATTTTATTTTTTTAATATATGACAGATCCTCAAGAAAAAAAACTGAATATGGATGCAGAAGAAAAGCCAAAAACTTCTCTTCCAAAACCAGTAGTTCCACGACCTGGTTATTCGTATAATAATGGTAATTCGTTTAAAGGTGCACCAGGAAAAACAATCAATAACCGACAAAGACCAGGAAGAGCAGCCGGAAGGGGACGCTAAAAGGATAGAAATTTACTTTTTCCATTCTTCTTGTCTTCGACATAAAAATTGAGTATCTTCAGGATTTTCAAGAATTTTTTCTATTGCTTGTTCTAAAAATATTTCTCCTTGGGATCCTTTCACTAATACAAAATCTCCTTCCTCTAATATTTCTAATAAATATTTTCCAGCCTCTGTTGCACGTTGGAAAAGAAGTGTTTTTTTTCCATTTTTTTCTGATCCTTTCACTACATCCGATCCGTGTGATCCAACAAACAAAATAATATCTGCAACTTCTGAGGCTTTTTCTCCCAAATTTTTATGAAATACCGAGGATTCTTCTCCGAGTTCATTCATGGTTCCTAAAAGTACAATTTTTCGTGTTGCAAAAACCTTTTTCATATCTTCTAGTGCCGAAGAAACGGCGTTTGGGTTAGAATTATAAGATTGGTCCCAAATAATAGACTTATTTTTTCCCTTTAATAAACGTCCTCTTCCAGCAGATGGAAGGAAATTTTTAAAAACATTTTCTATTTTTTCAGGAGAAATCCCATATTTTCTGGCTAAAAATATTGCTGGAGTTGCCAATTCTGGGAAAAATGATCCAATCACCGGAAGTGAAAACTCAAGTCTCTCTCCTTGACACGCGTATACAAATGAAACTCCATCTGGTTCATATCGTACGTCAAGGCATTGAATATGGTATTCCTTTGATTTCCCATATCCAATAATATTCGGTATTTCTTTCATGTTTTTTAAGGTTTTTAAGTATTCATCTTCTTCATTTATAATGCACATTCCAGATTTTGGGATTGAAAGTGGGAGTTTCGATTTCTCATGAAAAATTTCTCGTATATTGCGAAAATGCCTTTTCCCTAAATGTACCGGTGCAATATTTGTCACAATTGCAATATTTGGATGTGCAATCGCCAATAGTTCATCCATGTCGCCTCTTCGGTCTATCCCGAATTCTAAAACAATTTTCTGAGGTTTTGGAAGTTTTTTAGTATACACCCTCCACAGTATTTTTAACCACTTTACAGGAGACGAAAAACCAGATTCATTTTCTTGTAGAAGACTGAGCGCAATTCCAAGAGGTGTATTAAATCCTTCTCTGGAAGAAAGTACGTTGTATTTTTGTGCTAAAAGAACAGAAATAAAGTTTTTCGTAGTGGTTTTGCCCATAGATCCTGTAATAGCAATAATTTCTGCACCATGGTCTAAAACTTTTTGTGCACGGAAAAGAAGCAGAGCAAGAATTATTTTTTTAAACAGAAAT
>CAIRYL010000142.1 GCA_903882825.1 uncultured Candidatus Peregrinibacteria bacterium
AAACTTTAAAAACTTCAAAAACTTCAAAAAAATAATTTTTTACAAAGTGATATTCTTGAAACATTTCTCTTCTATTACCGCTTTTCTACGGTAATTCCGGTATAATAGTATTCAAGAATTTCTATAAATGTTTTTCCTTGTTTTGCCATTTCTTCTGCTCCGCATCCTGAAAGTCCCACTCCATGTCCCGATTGTGTCCCTTTCCCATTTTTACAAAATACATCACTTACCGAAACCAGATATGGCGTATTTTCCCATCCCCACACATCTTTTGCACTTTTTGTTCGTCCGTTACTTTCAGAGAAAAATGGAGTTTTAATAAGTTCTCCATTGTATGTCACCACCATATTTTTGGTTGCTTCTACTGCTTTTGAAAAATTTTTCGCTCTTTTCTCGTATCCATATCCTAAATATTTTTGAAAACTATTAGGGCTATCATCTCCATCATATGGAGCTCCTGGATATTTTCTATTGTTTTCGTGTAAGTAAAATGCCGAATACGTACGTGCCACTACGGCAATTACTTTTTGTTTTTCAACAGGTGCACTATTAGAAACTTCTGCGATACCATTTAAATAATCAACCATTGGAAGTTCATTAATAATAATAAATTCTCCATTATATACTCGTATTTCCACTGTTCCTCTAAATTCATTATCATTCAGGCTTGTATCCCACGAGGGACGTCTTTCCCAAGAATTTATGGTGAGAATATCTCCACTGGCGGGGGTAAGCCGAAACACTTTTCCAATGGATGATCCAATTTTTACAAAGTCTCCCTCTTTGCTGACGGTACTTCCTGCAGTAAAAGAGATTATTTTTCCATCCAGGCTCGCACTTCCGTTTCCGCTTATCGTGGCTTGTGTATCTTTGTACCCTAACTTAATTCGTATCATTTGCTCGTCAATACCCTTTGTAATTTCTGGCGTAACCGAAGGACTCGGGGAAGGGGAAATACTGGGTGTTGGGGTTGGAGAAACATGATTTAAAACGGGATCGGTACTGATAAAAATAGAAATAATTCCTTGTCCACCAGAAATTTTTTTATTTTTCATTTTTAAATCAAAACGAAGAGTTGTATTTTTAGAAATTTTATTTTTGGATTCAAGAGCGAAAGTTGCTATTTCTCCTGGTTTTACGGCGATTTGTTGCATTTTTACTATTTTTTGTGCTACTGGTCCACGAAGAGAAAGAGTCGTATTATTTTGTTCCCAGATAGTATTTCCGTCATTTCTTACAGAAACAACATTGGTAAATATTGTGTTTTTAAAATGAGTAACGAGTATTTTATTTTGAAGGCTATTGAGAATATTTGCCTTTATAATAGGTGTAAAATTGGTAGAAATACTTTTTTGAAGAATTGGTTTTTCTAAAATACTTTTTCCATTTTTTAAAAGATGGACACGTATTATATTTTTTGATTTTGGATTTTTTTCAAAATGCAGTGTTCCAGAAAATATTCCAGAAGTTTGAGACGGAACATCTTGAGAAAGCGAAAAAAGATATTTTTTAAGATTTATTTCTATTTCTAATTGAACGTCTTCTTTTTTCCAAACGGCATTTCCCGTATTTTTTAATGAAAAAGAGAGGAACAAGTCTTGTGCTGTATCCATACGAGATGAAAAATCTTCCAAAGAGGCAACATACTGTGCAGATTCTGTTTCTATTGGGAAAATAATACTCGCCATTGCTATTTTTTGTTGACGAATAACAGGAATAAATTCAAAAGTATGTAAACCTCCTTCGTTTCCTGCCTCAATAGTAACGTCAAAATTTCCTATTTCTCCAGGAGAAACCTGTGATTCTCGTAAAAGGGACGCCACAAAAGACGGTTTTTCGGTGGGGGGAATGGTTCGAATATCAGAGTCAGGAAGTACTGCATACAGCCACGTATCGTCTTTTTTCCAGGGAATATTTCCAGTATTTTTGTACGAAAGCGCAAATGTATAGGTTCCTTTTGGCTGTAAGTGTGCGACGGTAATTTTTCCAATAAATTCTGCAGACCTTATAATACTGCGCAAAAACTCAAGAGAAGGAAGAGAAGAAAGCATTTTTTTGATACTTGGAAGTTCTGAGTATAAATGGTCACCCGGACAAGAGGTAGATCCAACATCTCGATGTCCTAACAGATTTTGAGTGGTTTCCCCATGAAAATACGAAGAAGCAGAAAGATCAATTTGATATTTTTCAGAAAGTCCAATGAGGAGTTTTTTAAGAGAAGCTTGTTGTGGAAGAGACACTGTTTCTTCTTGAAAATTTCCTAACAGTGCGATTCCAATAGTATTGATGTTCACACAGTAGGCATGTCCACCAACGGTATAATCTCCTCCTGCACGTCCTTCGTAAATATTTCCATTGGGCGTAATTATAAAATTATATCCAATATCACCCCATTTGCGAGAATTGGCGTGGTAGGAATAAATACTTCTGATAGCGCTTTCAGGAGTTTGGTTTTCTTTCAGGGTAGAAGCCGTATGATGAATAATTACTTTTTCAATGCTTTTTGAGTACTCAAATGGCCATCGGAGAGATTCCCCATCTTCTGTGCTTTGGGTTCTTTGTACTAAAAATTCATCTGGATATTTTTTTTGGAGTTTTGCGCATTCTTTTTCTTTTGTTGTTTTTCCTTCTTCATCAGTGTTTCCGGAATCCGAATTTTTCCCTATACGATATGATTCATCGGCACCCCATTCTTCACGCGTGATAATGTTTAAACTTTTAAAAAAGGTCATATCTCGGGTGTATGTATTTTTTGGAATAGTTACTGTTCCAGTCGTAGCAACTTTTTGGGAAGGTGTTCTTTCTCCTGAAAAAACAGAAGCAGAAAGAAGAATAGGGGATAGAGAAGTTTGAGATGAATTTTTAATTTGAAATTGGAATTGTGTTTCTGGTTTTTCAAAAAAAATAAGTTCGGTAAAAAATGAGTCTGAAGAATCAAATTCAGGAGTTTCATTTTCTCCATCTGGAAGTACTGGAATCCAATTGGAGGTTGGTGTTTTTACAAAAATTTCTACTAATTCGCTCGTTTTAAAGGCAATGGCAGTAAATGGTTTTTCGGTATGTATCCATTGTTCGGCTTGGTTTTGATCCAGAGGTATATTTTGTGGAATTTCCGCAAAAGCAGAAGAAAGAAAAAGGGAAAAAACAAGAAACGAAAAAATTCCTCCTATAATAAAACGAGGTATAAACATAAAAAATGTTTCTGAAAGGAAGAAAATAATTATGCAGTTTTTGAGGCTGATTCTCGAGCTCTAAATTTATCAATTCTTCCTGCGGTGTCTACTTCTCGTTTTTTTCCTGTAAAATAAGGATGGCATTCTTTGCAGATATCCACATGTACATCTCCACCAACCGTAGAATTCAGAACGTGTTGAGCCCCACAACCACAAATATAATTGGTGGTTACGTATTGTGGGTGAATTCCTTTTTTAGGCATAAGTATATCATTAAAAATTACTCATGGAGTATACGTCGCTTTTTTCAGAGGTGCAAGAAAATCTTTTCTTGAAATTCTGCGTACTCTGTTTCACACTAGTGATGATTTTTTCTTTATTTGTATGCGAAAAATTCCCGTTACAATGGCGACCCAGCATCCTGATAATGCATTTCCTTCTATTTTTTCTGGAGAACGATTTGTAACCGCACGAGATGAAATTGAGGAATGTTATAAATGTTTTTTTGAACTGGGCGTAGATGAATATATGTGGGACTGGGAAGGAAAATTAGTAGATGAAGCGGTTATTGACCGTTTATATCAAAAATATTATGACACTTTTCAAAAAACTGCATTGGGAAAAGACAAGTTTTTAACGTTTAGAATCCCCAATATTTGGGAAGAGCCTTCGTATCGACTTCCAAGGGCATTTATGAATCTTCTTTCGGCAGAACAAGCGGCGAAAAGTATGAATTTTCATACTCCTCCACTTTTTGAAATTATTTTACCCATGACCACCAGAGCAGATCAGCTCACTTATTTACACGAATCATTTGAGAAAATTGCCCGAGCGACGAGTGAAATTTTTGAAACAAAAAGTGAACTTCAACATATCAATATTATTCCCTTATTTGAACAAGCGGAAACAATGGCAGAAAGTGGGAAAATACTGGAAGAGTATGTTCAATTTTTAGAAAAAGCGAGGGGGCAAATTCCTGAATATTTGAGAGTATTTATTGCCAGATCTGATCCGGCGATGAATGCGGGGCTTATTCCGTGTATGTTGGCGGTAAAAAGTGCTCTTTCATCTTATCATGAATTTGGGAAGTCGAGAGGCATTGAAATATATCCATGGATTGGTGGGGGATCACTGCCATTTCGAGGAGGAATAAACCCTCATAATGTACAGCCAAGTATTGAGGAATACAAAGGAGCTTCTTCTATTACTATCCAAAGCGCATTCCGATTTGATTATCCCCTCGACGAGGTAAAACGAGCGATTGCACAATATAATGTGCAACTTCCACAAAAACGTCATCAGTATACAGTTCTTACTGTTGAAGAACAGAAAGCCATACAAGAGTTTAATACCAAAGCGATTCCTATTTTTCAGCATACTATTGAAGAAATCGCAGACATTATAAATGCCGTTGCTGATAAAATGCCGAATCATCGAGAACGAGTACAACATGTGGGGATCTTTGGATATTCTCGTGGAGTAGGAAAGGTAAAACTTCCACGTGCCATTAAATTTTGTGGATCATTGTATTCGTTAGGCGTTCCTCCAGAATTTATTGCCACGGGACGTGTTTTAAAACTCGCAGAAGAAATGGGAATGTTGCCACTCGTAAAAAAATTATATGTAAATATAAAAGCCGATTTATTGCATGCAGGGCATTACCTCAATTGGGAAAATCTTTCATTGCTTACAAAAATGAATCCTGCGTGGAAAGAAATAGAAAAAGATATTCATTTCGTTTCGGAAGTACTCGAATTAAATTTAGAACCCGTAGAATGTCATCATCTTTTGCATCGAAATTTTACTTCTAATATTTTTCAAAAAATAAATATTTCTGAAGATATTACAGAAGATATTTTAAGGGCAGCGGAGATTAGAAGGTCGTTAGGATAATGAAGCATTGGATGTAGGGGGGCAGACCTATGTGTCCGATTACCGACGTCTACCTCCTCGTGATGACGGAACACCAGTCCTTACGGGCGAAGCGCGGCAATCCATGTTTTGTGCTGGGCTGACTCTTTTGAGTTATGCCCTTTTTTTTCTTATTCTTCTATTTTTTGGGGATTCCTTGCCGGTGAAGGTCACAGAGGAAGAGGAACATTAAATATTTTTTCGTTCCTCTTGATTTTCAAAAGGAATAAACTCGCCGTTTTCAATATCGTTTATAATTTCTTGTTTGGTATTGGTAACAGAATCGTTCATAAAGCGTGTGGAAAAAGAAATTGTTTGGTGTATCTTCGGCTGAGATAAGCTATTTATAAATTCCTCCTTGGGAATCAGTATCATAAATATAAACCAGTAAAATATTCCCTTCTACTTCGTATAAAAATCGATACTTCCCAATTCGGAATCGATATTTGTTTTCTTCACCTTGTAATCGTTTTATATCAATATTAAGAGAAAAAGGATCATTTTCTAGCACATGTGCAACTCGTAAAAAACGAGCAATAAGGTCAGGATGTTTTTTTAAAATTTTTTGCACTTCTTTTGAAACTTCAACTTGATATTTCATAAAAGAGGCAAAAGTTCTTTTTCAAGGTCGGAAAGAGACAACGATTCACCATTTTTTTGTTCTTTTTTTGCCTTTTTATACGAGGCTTTATTTTTTGTAGTTACTACAGTATCCCACTCATTTTTGGTGTCTGTAAAAGGTGTAATTTCAAACATGGGAACAGAATGCACCATAACGATATATTTGGTGTTTTCTTGTACTGACTTTTTCCAGAGAGAAGAAAGGTTTTTTCGGTATTCGTGA
The DNA here is from genome assembly GCA_903882825.1 of uncultured Candidatus Peregrinibacteria bacterium. Taxonomy (GTDB): domain Bacteria; phylum Patescibacteriota; class Gracilibacteria; order CAIRYL01; family CAIRYL01; genus CAIRYL01. The sequence goes on from CAIRYL010000142.1 coordinate 5,929, forward strand.
AGCGGAATATATTGTGTGGTCATAAAAAAAATACAAAAGTTTGTACAAATTTTTGCACATATTATTAAAAGAAGCAAGTGTATACTCAAGTCCTTTCCTTTTTCGTATTTTCCAAAGAAAAAATATTTAGTATGTGATGGGAGATCCCTTGCCGGTGAAGGTTAGAGAGGAAGAGGAGCATTAAAAAAGCAGAGGCAAAGGAACTTCTACTTTCATTGCCTCTACACATTTTTTATCTACATCTTCAATAAATTTTTCTATATTTTTTATCGCCTCAGATACCATTTTTTCATCAATTATTCCTTCCTCATTATCTTTTTTCCCGTTTCTATGAACAATATTATGCCTAGTATAAAGGTTTTCTCAATTAAAAAAGGCGAAAACCAATATTTTTACCCCTTTTGGTTTCTCCCCACCAAGCATAAGGTTCTGCTATGTCCTATAAAGAGTGTGAGGAATAGGGTGCCGTTTATATTTGTCATCCCTGCGCAGGCAGGGATCCAGTGACTGGATTCCCCTCTCCAGGGGAATGACAAAACTCAACAAAGTCCAAATATATGGCTTTTATACTTCATTAATAGCGTTTTTTTGGACAGTTCTGATACACCCAATTTGAACCAGCACAAGTTCTTTACTAATTACGTTAATAAACTCGTGAAAATATGTAAAAAAATGATATATTTTTACAGGTTAGGAATCCTCTAATGGATTACCTCCTTCCCCGTTTTTACGAGGGCAGGAATGATAAAAAATGGCTTATAATCTGAATTGCTTCGTTCCTCGCAATGACCGAATGTTCCGTCATTGCGAGCGAGGTAACGAGCGTGGCAATCCAGGAACACATTGGTCAGGTATGGATTGCTTCGGGCTTTGCCCTCGCAATGACGGAACATTCCAAATCCGGGCACCCACGAGGGGCGCCCCTACACCTATTCCTAATTCCTAATTCCTAATTCCTAATTCCTAATTCCTAATTCCTAATTCCTAATTCTCTTCTCCTTTCCATGATTTTTCTCTCTTCTTCTCCCGATGGCATTGGTATTATTGCCAAAATTTCCTCCTTTTTCGCGGAGCGGGGAATAAACATTGCAAAATTAGAGGAACATACCGAGCAAGGACGATTTTTTCTGCGACTAGAAACCGCCGGAGAAATCTCGATTCCGACGCTTTCTCAAGAATTTTTGCCACTTGCGCAGGCGTTAAAAATGGAATTTCAAATGCTCGATGAGCAAAAACGCCCGCGCATGCTTCTTTTTTGTTCTGATACGCTCCATTGTCCGCTGGCGATTTTTTCTCATATTTTTTCAGGGCTTTTACACGCGGACGTGGTGGGAGTCGTTTCCAATTCTCAAAAAATAGAAGATTTTTGTAAAAAAATGGAGATTCCGTTTTTTTACACGCCTGCGGAAAAAGGGAGTTTTGCGCATGAAGCAGAGCAAATTCACATTATTTCTACCCTTTCTCCGGATGTTGTGGTGTTGGCGCGGTATATGAAGGTGCTTTCCGAAGATTTCCTCGCTCATGTTTCGGTTCCTATTATCAATATTCATCATTC
>CAIRYL010000143.1 GCA_903882825.1 uncultured Candidatus Peregrinibacteria bacterium
GTAAAAATGGAATTTCCAGGAGGATGTGTCCTTGGAAAAAGATCCGTAGAAAGCCACATACGAGCATTAAAAGCATTAGGAGCAGAAGTAATAGAATCAGAAAAATATTTACACTTAAAGAGATCGGCTCCTTTTGTTGGAACTTCTATTGTTCTTCCTGAAATTTCGGTAACTGCCACCGAAAATGCACTTATTGGAGCCTCGAGTAGCGCTCAAAAAACTGAAATTCGATTGGCAGCCGCCGAACCGCATGTTCAAAATCTCTGTGAATTTTTAGTTTCTGCGGGTGTACATATAGAAGGAATAGGAACACATACGCTTTCTATTCAGGGTCCACTTCAAAACTCTGCAGAAGTTTCTATTACATCCGATTATTTAGAAGCAGGAACATTTATTTTAGCAGGAGTTCTTACGGATTCAGAAATTACAGTGGAAGATGTGCATCTCCATCATTTAGATTCTTTTATAGAAAAGCTTTCCGAAGTAGGTGCAAATATTGTATACGACGAAGGAAAGCGCACTGTAAAAACATTTCCCAGAAAATCCACCTTCACCGCCACCAATATCCAAACCGGAGTTTTCCCAAAATTTGCAACCGATTTACATCCACAATTTGCTGTTCTTTTAACCCAATGCGAAGGAACATCAAAAATTTTTGAAACACTCTTTGAGCGAAAATTTGCATATCTTTTAGAACTTGAAAAAATGGGAGCCGATATAGAAATTCAAAACCCTCATGTTTTTTTAATTCATGGACCCAAAAAATTAAAAGGTGCCCCTATTGCGTCACAAGATATCCGAGCAGGTGCTGCTATGCTTTTAGCAGGGCTTATTGCAGAAGGAGAAAGTGAAATTTCCAATATTCATTATATCCATCGTGGATATCCAATGATTGAAGAAAAATTAAGAGGATTAGGTGTTGATATACAAAGGATTTAAAAAAATCACCACATAATTTTTTGTCCTTCTGGTCCTCGATGGTATACACCAAATTCTGGAATGTTTTCTAGAGCATAGTTTCCGTCGACTACCGGACCACTTTTACACATCCTTTCACCTGTTCCATCAACGGTACATTGCCCGCATACTCCAAAACCACACTTCATATAGCGTTCAATAGAGACCTCACATAAAACGCCTTTTGTACGACATTTTTCGGCAATGCGTTTCATCATTTTTTCCGGTCCACAAGTTTGTACCAGGTCAATTTTTCGCTCATCTAAAATTTCTTCTAAAATATCGGTGGTAAAGCCCTTTTGCCCCAGCGTTCCGTCGTCGGTCGTTACAAATGTTTCAAAATCAGACTTTTGACATTCTTCTACAAATAACACATTTTTTGCGCTTCTGGCTCCTGTAATGGCAATAACGGTTGCTCCATTTTTTTGGTGCATAATTCCCGCATTATGGAGCGGAGCCATTCCGTACCCTCCACCCACCAACACCACAAGAGGAGTAATTCCAGAGGGAAACCCAAATCCTTTTCCATACGGTCCCCGTATTCCCACCCTGTCCCCCACCTGTTTTTCACACAGGGCTGTAGAAAAAGGACCAACGGCGCACACCGTAAGCCATATTTCATTTTCAAAGTCCCGCGCAATAGAAAACGGTTTTTCATTAAGCCCTGGAATCCAAACATTTACAAATTGCCCAGGAGTAGATTTTAACGTTCCTTCAAATCCAAATGTCCATACATTTTCGGCAGAGGGAAACTTTTTAGCGATAGTAAAGGCTTGGGGAGTGTAAGTGGGCATGAGGAAAAGAAAAATCTTCAAGCCCTAGCGTACAAGAAAAAAGCGCGAAGATGCAAGAAAAGAGAGATACACTAAAAAAGGAATTACCCATGACTTGACCTTAGAGAGACAAAAAAAATTGCCTCTCCCTCTCATTAAATATCCCCCACAATTTTTAATTGTACCTCTACAGTATTTCCTTCTAAAAGATTCTCTTTTTTACGAACCTCCGCTTTAATGGGGAGCATGTAGCATCCAGATTTTTTGTCTGGAAATATGGAAGTTTTCCATTGTATATTTCCAATAGTTACCAAAACCGGCAAAGAGCCAAAACCTTTTGTAAAATCACTAAAAAATGCTTGTAAATCTGCCGAAATATTTTGTGGAACCGTTATAAAATGCCATGCGGATTTTTCTGTATTATAAAGCCAAAGAGGATTCGAAAATTTTATAATCATAAAAATTTCAAAAATATAACAAAAGAGTACAATCCAAAAATGGATTTTCCAAGTAAAATACGGCACCATTAAAAACAGAAAAGCAAGACTGGTTAAAAAAACCTGTCACTACGAAATTCAAATTGGATGAGACGCCCCGTTGTGGCGTCTCTACATTCTTCACTCTTTTCCCATGCTTTCTCTTCTTCTCCCCAATATTCGCAGTGGCTTTAATACTGGTGCATTTTTTCGCACTGCAGATGGTTTCGGATGGGATCATGTGTATTTATGTGGCTGTACCCCGTATCCACCCCATAAAGAAATTGCAAAAACCGCATTAGGTGCCGAACAGAGTGTTTCGTGGAGTTATCATCTTTCACCCAAAAAATTAATAGATGAATTAAAAGCAAAAGGATTTTTTTTGTGTGCATTAGAGCTTACCAAAGAAGCAGTAGCGATACAAGAATGCACACCGCCTCCAAATATTCCATTTTGCCTGGTCGTGGGAAACGAGATCGACGGCGTTTCTCCTGAAATTTTAAAAGAATGTGATATTACCGTTTTTTTGCCTATGCAAGGGAAAAAAGAATCGTTAAATGTTTCTATTGCGGGAAGTGTTGCCATGTGGGCACTCACACACTAATTTCCACCTCTTCTGCGTTCACGCTCTGAAAATGCTTTAAAAATATCTTCCATTTTTTCAACAGTAAAATCTGGAAGATATTCTTTTTCAAAGAAAAATTCAGCATATTCGGCTTGATATAAACAAAAATTAGAAAGTCGTTGTTCTCCCCCACTTCTAATAATCATATCTAACATAGGCACTTCTAATGCTTCCTCAAAATTTTCTCCCTTTAATTGTACCGCACGTAAAATTTCGTCATGAGAGCCATAATCTAAACAAATATACACCGTAAAATGATCACTATATTGAGCACTTTTTTTTTCAAGAGATTCTATTTTTTTTCGTAAAATACTCGGAATTCTTTCTCTTCTTCCTGCCCATTTCAGTGCTATTCGATCAATGACACAGCGATTTTTCCAGATTTCTATCATTTTTTGATACAGTTGAAACAGATGTGCCACCTCAGAAAGGGATCGTTTCCAATTTTCGGTAGAAAAGGCATACACCGTTAAACTTTTACATTCTGGCTTTTGTAAGCACGCCGTTAAAACAATTTCATTTAAAACACAAAATCCAGCGTCGTGTCCCATATAATCTGGTAGTTTTTTTTCTCGTGCCCAGCGCCTGTTTCCATCGGCAATAAATCCAATATTCATTCTTTAGGCAATAAGATGTCCCATTTTTTCTTTTTTCGTTTGCATATATTTTTTTGTGCGTTCCGTGGTAGGAACTTCTAGGGCAACTCTTTCTGTAATTTCCAGTCCATATCCTGAAAGTCCTGAAATTTTTCGAGGATTATTGGTGAGAAGACGCATTTTTTGTACTCCCACTTCTCTTAAAATTTGCGCACCAATTCCATATTCCCGTAAATCACCCTGAAACCCAAGCCTTTCATTGGCTTCCACAGTATCAAGACCTTCTTCTTGTTGCAGTGCATACGCTTTAATTTTGTTTCCAAGACCAATTCCACGTCCTTCTTGACGAATGTATAACAGTACTCCGTTTTCTTCTTGAGAAATACGTTCCATTGCTTTTTCAAGCTGTTGACCACATTCACAATGAGCAGAAAAAAGAGCATCTCCTGTTAAACATTCCGAATGCACCCGCACAAGAACAGGAATTTCAGGAGACGTTTTTCCTTTTATAAGGACTACATGCTCTTTTTTTTGTTGAATATCTTCAAATACAAAAATCCTAAATTTCCCGTATGCCGTATGTAAATCTGCTTCTGAAATTTTTTGTACCATTTTTTCTGTTTGGCGACGATATTCAACAATATCGGCAATCGTTATAATTTTCAGCTGATGTTTTTGTGCAAATTGTTCAAGATCCTGCAATCGCGCCATGCTTCCATCAGAATTGATAATTTCACAAATCATAGAAACCTCTTGGTACCCTCCTAATCGACAAAGATCTATAGAGGCTTCTGTATGACCACACCGCACTAAAACTCCTCCTTCTTTGGCATTTAAGGGGAAACAATGCCCAGGACGCACAAAATCACTCGCAGTTGAAGAAACATCACAAATTTTTAAAATAGTATTTGCCCTATCTTTTGCAGAAATCCCCGTTTCGATACCATGTTTTGCATCTACCGAAACTGCAAAGTTACACGTATTAAGATCAGCATTGGGTACCATAGGATGAAATCCACAACGCTTCCCAATTTCTTCAGAAACAGGAGTGCATAACAGTCCTTTTGCTTCTGAAATAAAAAAATTCACCATTGCGGGATTTGCTTTTTCTCCGGGAAACACTAAATCTCCTTCATTTTCTCGATCTTCATCATCAATAACAATAAGAGGACGATTGTTTTTAAATTCCTCTAAAGCTTCAGGCACAGTGCAAAATACCATAAAAAAATAAAAAATCGGATGGAAGTGTAACTGATTTCTCGGAAGAAATAAAAGCTTTCCAAAAAATTACACTTCTCCTATGGCTCTGCACATTTCCGACCTGGTAATGGGTTGTGCGCCTCTTAAATCACCATCCTGTTCTGCTATTAACATTCCTCTTTTTTGTGCTTCTTGAAGATATGGAACATCCCAGTTTTCATCTACATTGGGCGTGAGTGTTGTCCCAAAAGCAGTGAGAATCATTTTTACTGCCTCCGAACGGCTGACGGGATTTGAAGGACGAAATGTTTCATCTTGGTATCCTTCTATAATTTCTGTTTCTACACCTTTGGCGATATATGGAATATACCAACTCCCTTCTGGAATATCCGAAAATGGAAGTGTTGGATATATTTCAGGAACGGGTATTTGTGCCGAAATTAATACCATTTTTATTGCTTCTGCACGATTAATGGAATCATACGGACGAAAAAGATGAGTATTTCCATCACCGGTAATGACTCCTTTTTGTGCAAGATCCATAATATACGAGTATTCAGGATGCGTAACGGGAACATCTGAAAACGAGGGAGAAGAAGTGGCAGTACTGGAGTTTACCGGAGAAGTAGCGGTACAAAAATCTCCATTTTGTGTAAATACTCGGCGCGCTCCGTACCAACATCCGGTCCAATACGAAGAAGAAAGATGATCTTCCACTGTTTTTCCATGAAAAGAATTTGCATTTATAAAAATATCATTTCCCAGGTAAATGCCTACATGATTTGGTTTTCTGGTGGTCCATCCCGTATCAAAAAATACAAAATCTCCACGAATGAGATCTTTTTTTTGGACTTCCACACCAAGCGTGTACTGATCGGTACTGACACGAGGAATTATTTTCCCAAAAACATCTTTTGCCCCAGCATACGGCAAGCCAGAGCAATCATAATTATCGGGACCTTCATCACCCAATACATAGGGCTTTCCCAAACATTTTTGGCAATATGCCACAAAGTTTTCGAGTGTAGACATAAAAAAAGGAAAAATATGAAATTATTATACCTGAAAACTTTATAATTTAAAAAAAAGAACTTTTCCCTTTATTTAGGAATTACCCATAAAAAACGATAAAGATTATTGAATTTCATGGACAAAATGGCTTTGTTGCATAAATAGGGATGAAGAATAGCGTAAAGAAGTATTTTTTTTATAAATGCCAATTCATGAGACTTAAAAATCCCGCCCAACGCAAAAAAGTTCAGAGATCATAAAAATATCTTTTTTGGGAACCATGAAATTCATAAACAATTCATTTCTATTTTTCTCTTCATGAGTTTTAAGAGGATTTAAAATAAAAAACGAAATGCTTTCTCGAATCTTGGAAATTTTTTAAAAATTTGTTCTATTATTTTTATGGTAGCAAAGCACAAAACCGTAATATGAAACACCAAAAGAAAACTCCATATCGAGGAAGTAAATACCAGTTTCGGCATTAAAAATTGTAATGCCTGAATCACTAAAATATGAAAAAGATATAAAAAAAGAGAAAATACTCCGAGTGGCTCTAAAAACCTTCTTATAAATGGCTTTGGAATATTTGGACGACTTTTAAAAATATTTGGAAGTCCTAAAAATATTCCAAAAAGAATAACTATTTGAAACGTCCAAAATGAAAAAACTTCGAGCACAATACCTTTCCCTAAATATGCGCTTCCAATAAAAAGCCAAAATACTAAACCCATAATAACCATATTGGCTTTTGGGAATAAATTTACAAACGATTTTCTTAAATTCTCCAGAGATGATTCTCGTCCAAAGAAAAATCCTAAAATGCCAATAATTAAAAATTGAAGATTATACGAATAAAAAACGCCTTCCATTCGGGCTATATCGGCGGTGAGTAAAAAAATAATACCCCATAAAATTCCTAAAGAGGGAGGAAAAAGCCCTAAAAGAGGGACCAACAATATGGTAAGGGCTAAGGGAATCAAAATTTCAAACGAAGTAGCACCCTGGTTTCCCCATATAAAATCTTCTGAAAATTCAAAAAATGATATTTTTTTTGAAATAGCTAAAACAAAAAGATTGGCAACAATAAATATTCCCAATAACTGCACTGCTCTGCGAATAAAATACCATGATGATTTTTTCCCCCATAACACCTCTCCTGCCAAAACTCCTGAAAAAAATACAAAACCAGCAGGAATCCACAAAAAAAATCGCTCTAAAAACTGTGCATTTCCATCAAATACATAAAAAACATGAGCAAAAATCATTCCTACTATTAAAATTCCTTTAAAAAAATCGTATGAAAATAATCGTTGTATTTTTGCCATACACAAAAACTCAAAAATATGCGCCCGGTAATGTGCCACAGCCTTTTAAATACTTCAATTGAATTTCTTTTTAAAAATATCTACACTGAAGGATGTCACCTCTTTTTTTTATTATGGTTACCAATATTATTGATAAAATTTGGAATGCTCATCTCGTTCATTCAGAAAAAAATGCACCAGATATTGTATTTCTTGATTTGCAACTTTTACATGAAGTAACCAGTCCACAAGCATTTTCTGAACTCAGAAAATTAGGAAATCCCGTATTTGATACCTCTCGAAATGTCGCCACACTCGATCATTCCATTCCTACAAATCCCACTCGTGACGCATTTGCCGAAGACAGTAATAAAATTCAACTCGAAACACATCGAAAAAACTGTGCAGATTTTGGGATTCGTTTATATGACATTGATTCAGGACATCAAGGAGTAGTGCATGTAATGGGCCCAGAACTGGGACTTACACAACCGGGAATGACGATATGTTGCGGAGATTCACACACTTCCACCCATGGAGCATTTGGAGCATTAGCATTTGGAGTCGGAACGACACAAATTTTTCATGTGCTGGCTTCATCATGTTTACTCCTCGAAAAACCAAAAACCATGAAAGTACATTTTACTGGAACCCCAAGCCAATATTTTAGCGCAAAAGATGCTATTTTAACACTTATTCACCATATTGGAGTTCAGGGCGGAACCGGATATGCACTGGAATATTGTGGAGAATTTATTCGCAATTGTTCCATGGAAGAACGAATGACTATTTGCAACATGAGCATTGAATGTGGTGCTCGTGCCGGTCTTATTGCTCCAGATGAAACAACTTTTCAATGGATGAAAAACACCAAAAAAATTCCAGAAAATAAATGGGATGAAACGGTAGCCTACTGGGAAACATATAAAAGCGATGAAAACGCAGTGTACGATACAGAAATAACGATAGATATTACGAATATGAAACCTCGAATAACCTGGGGAACAACGCCTGGGCAAAGTGTGAGTATTGATGAAGAAATTCCAACACTTCAAAATCTTTCAGAAACAGAACGCATACTCGCAGAAAAATCAGTAACATATACTGCACTTTCACCAGGTCAATCACTAAAAAATCTTCCTATTCAGCACGTTTTTTTAGGATCTTGTACCAATGGACGATTTTCCGATCTCGCGCTTTCGGCAAGTATTATAAAAGGAAAAAAAGTAGCAAATGGAGTTCGATTTTTTGTAGTACCCGGTTCAGAACAAGTAGAAAAACAAGCAATTGCAGAAGGACTCGATACCATTTTTAAAGATGCCGGTGCCGATTTTCGTCGCCCAGGTTGTTCCATGTGTCTCGCTATGAATGGTGATCAAGTTCCCCCGCGTGAACGATGCATCTCTACTTCTAATAGAAACTTTATGGGACGACAAGGTCCCGACTCTATTACACATCTCGCAAGCCCGCTCATGGCAACCATTGCCGCTGTAACCGGGAAAATTACCGATCCTGAAGAATATTTTCAA
>CAIRYL010000144.1 GCA_903882825.1 uncultured Candidatus Peregrinibacteria bacterium
AACACTTTTTGTACTTTTTTCCACTTCAATTACTCCTGCATCTACGCCCGAAGGATATTTTACTTTTATTCCATGAATAATAGCCTCCTTATTTTCATCTACGGCTTTTACATTGAGAGAAATAGTTTCTAACATGGTTTCATATTTTTTTTGAAGTTCTTGCATTCTCATTCGGTTAATACGTGCAGAAATAAGCTTATAGTTCCATTCCTTTAGATCATTGAGCGCGTGATCGACTCCAAATGCATCAAATTTCTCAAGTGCACTTTGAAACACTTCATCCTGTGCTTTTATTTCATCTTCGTAACGCGTAATATCTCCTGACGCATTTGTTTCCAGTGCTGAAAGAAACTCTTTTTGACGCACGCCTGAGGCAAGAAGAGATTTTCCAGCTAAAAGATAATGTTCTACTTTTTTCTCTCTCTCGTTTTCATCTGCGAAATAGTCATTCAGTTTTACTTCTGAGAATCGTGTTAATACTCGTAAAAGGTCCACCCATGCCATTTCGGAATCCAAAGAAAAACGAGTGCTGGAGATATTTTTTTCAAATTCTGCAATATTTTCCAGTGCATTGAGTTCTACTCCATTTGAAAATTCATAAGACTTTTGGAGTGTAAAAATATAAAGCTTTGATGCCATCAGAAAAACTTTTTGATCTTCATAAGCTTGTGCTTTTAAAAAAAGAAATCCTCTCCCCGCTGCACCCGTTACTCCTTCTGCTTTTATGGGAGTAAATATTAAGAAGGTGCAAAAAAGAAAGAACAAAAAGGATAAAAAGGAACGCATACAAGAAATTGTAAAGTATAAAAAAGTATAAAAACTGATAGTTTCTCTATCCTTGTGAAAATAATTCTCTCTATTATAAAAAAAAGTCTCCTCAAATACAAAAGTTTTGTTATTATCTTTTTGCTTTTTTATTTTCCTATGTGTGGCATTTTTGGAATTGTTGCGCATTCTCCCGTTAATCAAACCATTTTTGATGCTCTTACCATGCTTCAGCACCGAGGGCAAGATGCCGCTGGAATTGCAACTCATCATAATAATCGTATTATTCTTCGAAAAAATAATGGACTAGTACGAGACGTACTTCATACACGACATATGCAACGGTTGGAGGGGAATGCAGGAATAGGGCATGTTCGCTATCCTACGGCTGGATGTGCTTCTCCCGATGAGGCTCAGCCATTTTATGTAAATTCTCCGTATGGACTCGCATTGGCGCATAATGGGAATTTAACAAATGCTGATTCTTTGCGAAAAGAGCTTTTTGAAACAGATTTGCGACATTTAAATACGAATTCAGATTCTGAAATTCTTTTAAATGTTCTTGCCCACGAACTTCAAACTATAAAGAAAAAGGATCCCACCGCAGAAGATATTTTTGCTTCTGTAAAATCGGTATTTCAGCGTTGTAAAGGTGGATATGCCGTTATTTCTATTATTATTGGGAAAGGGATTCTCGCTTTCCGTGATCCGCATGGTATTCGTCCTCTCTGCTATGGAAGTCGAGAAACTTTATCAGGAACGGAATATGCAATGGCATCTGAAAGTGTGGCTTTAGATGCGTTAGATTTTAAAATGATTGGGGATATTCCTCCTGGAGGAATTGCATTTTTTCCATTTGAAAGTCATGAATGTATTACGGATTTTCCTTCTGAGGAAGAACAGTATAAAAATTATGCTCCTTGCATTTTTGAATATGTGTATCTTGCTCGTCCAGATTCTTTAATGGATGGGATTTCTGTGTATAAGGCTCGATTGCGCATGGGAGAAAAACTTGCTGATAAAATTTTGCAAAAAATAAAAAAAGAAGATGTGGATGTCGTTATTCCTATTCCTGATTCTGGAAGAACTGCTGCGTTAGAGTTAGCATATAAATTAGATGCGAAGTACCGTGAAGGATTTATTAAAAATAGGTATATTGGGCGTACTTTTATTATGCCAGGGCAAGATATTCGAAAAAAATCAGTACGTCAAAAACTCAATACCACACCCCTAGAATTTCAAGGAAAAAATGTTCTTTTAGTAGATGATTCTATTGTAAGAGGAACGACTTCAAAACAAATTATTCAAATGGCGAGAAACGCAGGTGCAAAAAATGTGTATTTTGCGAGTGCGGCTCCTCCTGTTCGTTATCCAAATGTATATGGAATCGATCTCCCTGCACGATCAGATCTTATTGCGCATGGGATTGACGAAGATGCTATTGCTCGTATTATTGGTGCAGATGCCGTATTTTATCAAGATCTTACAGATCTTCTAGAAACGGTACGAGATGGAAATCCAAAAATTCAAAACTTTGATATGTCTTGTTTTGATGGAAAATATATTACCGGAGATATTGATGAAGCGTATTTAGAAAAACTGGAAAAGAAAAGAGGAAATAAAGTGGGGTTTGCTACTGATGAAGAGGAATATAACAATGAAAATCCTCTTACACTTCTCTAATATTTTGTATGGATCTGCATTTTTCAAAATATCCAGACGAACTCATTCCGACGGTTGTACAACATGCTTCTAGTGGAAAAGTTCTGATGTTGGGATTTTCGAGTAAACAGTCTTTGGAAAAAACAAAAAAAAGTCGTATTGCGCATTTTTTTTCTCGGTCACGAAAGTGTTTATGGCAAAAAGGAGAAACCTCTGGGGATTTTCTTCGTATTGTTAGCATAAAACATGATTGTGATGATGACACCCTTTTATTTTTGGTTATTCCTGATGGAAATGTGTGTCATACGGGGAAAGAAACTTGTTTTTTTACAGGAGAAGGGGGGATGACCGATGCAGAAATTATCTGGGATGTTTTTTCAACGATTCTTTCCCGTCAAACTTCTCCGGTACAAGATTCGTATGTCCATTCTTTGTTTTTAGAAGGACTCGATCGTATTGCTCAAAAAGTAGGAGAGGAGGCTATAGAAACTGTTATTGCCTCAAAAAATGAAAATAAAGAAGAATTTATTGGGGAAGCGTCCGATCTTCTTTTCCATCTCATGGTACTTTTAGCAGAAAAAAAAGTTTCTCTGCATCATATTTCTCAAAAATTTAAAGAAAGAATGGGAAAAAGAATATCCGTATAATAATAAAAAACAAAAAAGTATTATTTTTTAGGAATAGAAGATATTTTAAAATTCTCTTTTTCTTGTTTATTTTTCATATTTCCTTAAATTCTCTTGATTTTCTTGCTTAAAACTGGAAAATACTTTGGCACCCTGGTATCCTTTCCTTGTGTTCCGCTTGTCTTTGTATTGTGGCGCCATCGTCTAGCGGTCAGGACACTGGGTTCTCAGTCCGGTAACAGGGGTTCGATCCCCCTTGGCGCTACCACTTTTCCTTTTTATTTTTCTCTTCCTCATGCCGATCATTAAATCTGCAAAAAAGCGAATGGCTCAGACCATTAAAAGAAATGAGCGTAATAAGCATTATAAATCTCAAATGCTCACTCTCTTTAAAAATATTGGGAAGTGGATAAAAGAGGGAAGTGTTGCGAAGGCATTATCTTTCTTCTCAGAAGCGCAAAAAACTATTGATACTGCCGCAAAGAAAAATATTATTCATAAAAGCAATGCTGATAGAAAAAAATCTATGATTACACGACTCATTAATACTGCTGTCCAAAAAGGAGGATCTGTTTCAGAAGTCGTTTCTGCGCCGAAAAAAACAAATTCTCCAAAATCAATGCCGAAAAAAACAACCGCTAAAAAAATTGCTTCTTAAAAAAATATTATGAATGCTCTTCAAGCCTATTTCGCCGGCGCCATTCATGAATTTAAAAATATTACCTGGCCAACCGAAGCAGAAACTATTCGTATTGCAAAAATTACCGTAGTATTTATTGTGGTATGTACCATGCTTTTCTTTGTTGCTGACGGATTTTTTTCAGTTCTTCTGGCTCAAATCCCTTCTACTTTTTAGTCTGACTTCTCTTTTTCTCATGTCTACTGCTCATAAAGATACGTCCGCGAATTCTCTCTCCCCAATTACAGAGATTAAAAAAGGGCGACAGGATTCGTCTCAAGGAAGGCAATGGTATGCTATTCATACGTATTCTGGATATGAAGATGCTGTAAAAAAAGCTATTTTAATGAGAGTGGAAACATTTGGAATGCATGACAAAATTTTTGAAATTGTGGTTCCCAAAGAAAGTGAAATTCATCTTCGAAAAGGAAAACCTATCTCTCGAAAAAAATGTATTTTCCCTGGGTATGTTCTTATTGAAATGATCGTAACGGATGATTCGTGGTATCTGGTTCGAAATACTCCGAATGTTACTGGATTTGTTGGAGCTGGAACCACTCCTATTCCTGTAACTCCTGAGGAATTTGGAATTATTAAGGATCGTATGGGTGTTGAAAAACCAAAATTTAAAACAGAATTTTCAGCAGGAGATATTGTAAAAATTACCGAAGGACCATTCGCGACGTTTGAAGGTCGAGTTTCAAGTTTAGAAGTAGAAAAAGGACGTCTTACGGTTTTAGTAACCGTATTTGATCGAGAAACTCCCGTAGAATTGAACTTTAATCAAGTACAGAAAAAATGATTCCCAAATGGGTATTTGCGTTGGGATTTGGAGGGGTTCTTCTCTTCCTCATTGGGATACAGCTTATTTTTGCTCCTCCTGAGGTTTTTCAATTTTCTTCCGATTCGATAAAAGAAGAATCAAATACTGCGGAAAAAACATTTCTTTCTTCTTCTTTTCCAGAATCTGCATTTACGAATGCCGAATTAGGAACAATTGTTCTTTCCAGCCAAATGGAAGTGAATCAATTTTTTAATACGACTCTTTTCCCATCAGAAGATTTAAATATTCGAGTCCTAAAATCTTTATATTCTCAAAAAGAGGCAGAGAAAGAAACTCCCCTTATTTCGGTATATGAATTTTTTCCTACTCAACAAAATACAGTTGATCATGCGTATACCGTTTTAAAAAACTTTTTTTCTGAATCTTTAAAAGACAGTGTCGAAGCAGAGGTGAATGAAACAAATACTTATGGTGAACATTCTTTTTATATAAACCTTGGCAACGAACAAAAAACCGTGTACCTTATAGTGGCGCATAAAAATGTACTTATTGGGTTTGAATACCCTAGAGCCCATCATGATGCGGTACGGAAGGTTCTTCAACAGTATTTTGGAACTGTCCCCGCAATCTAATTTCTTTTTTTTCTATGGCGAAAATTATCACTCGAGTTGTAAATCTTCAACTCCCTGCTGGAAAAGCTACTCCAGCACCACCAGTAGGAACTGTGCTTGGACCAACAGGTGTTAATATTCCTGGATTTTGTTCTGAGTTTAATGAAAAAACACGAGAAATGGGCGATATGATTATTCCTGCTCAAATTTCTATTTACGAGGATAGAACATTTACCTTTGTATTAAAATCTCCTCCAGCAGCTTTTTTACTGAAAAGAATTGCTGGAGTAAAATCTGGATCTGCAAAGCCACATATTGATAAAGTAGCAACAGTTTCCAGGTCTCAATTGGAAGAAATTGCAGAAGTAAAAAAAGATGATCTTTCTGGACTGGATACAGAAGCTCGTGTAAAAATTATTGCCGGAACGGCACGTTCTATGGGTATAAAAGTAGAAGGATAAAACTTCTCCTCTTTTTTTAACCAATACACCGTGGGAGCCTTACCACTGAAAAACGAAGGCGCTATTACCACTTTACCCCCTTTTTATGAAACAGCACGGAAAAAAATACAGGTCAGCACTTGAGAAAATTGGAGACCAAAAAAAGGTTTTCCCATTTTTAGAAGCAGTGGGACTTCTTTTGCAAACATCAGTCACAAAATTTGATGCGAGTGGAGAAATCCATATTAAAACAGGATGTAATCCAAAACATGCCGATCAAATTGTGAGAGCAACAACTGTTTTGCCTCATGGAACTGGGAAAACAGTACGAATTGCTGTTTTTTGTGAAGAGTCTTTAGTAGAAAAAGCAAAAACTGCAGGAGCCGATTTAGCAGGAGGTGAAGATTTTATTGAGGAAATTTTAAAAGGAACTGTCGATTTTGATATTGCTATTGCTACTCCTGGTATGATGAGATCCCTTGCAAAAGTGGCAAAAATTTTAGGACCAAAAGGGCTTATGCCTTCTCCAAAATCTGGAACAGTCACCGATAATGTTGTAGGAGCAATTGGAGACTTAAAAAAAGGGAAAATTGAGTTTCGAACCGATAAACAAGGTATTATTCATGCGAGTTTTGGGAAAATATCTTTTGGAGTAGAAAAATTGGCAGAGAATTTAAAAGCGCTTATAAAGGCAATTGCAGATGCAAAACCAACAGGAGTAAAAGGAACATATCTTCAATCGGCTACGGTTGCCACCACTATGGGACCCGGAATAAAAATAAATTTTGCAGAAGCAATATAAACTCATAAAAAAGCCCCGAGAATTTCTCGGGGCTTTTTTTCT
>CAIRYL010000145.1 GCA_903882825.1 uncultured Candidatus Peregrinibacteria bacterium
AATTCTTCGTACTCTTCTTTGGTATACTGTTTATTTAAAATGCAATACTGTGCATGTTTTAATCCTACACAGGCAAAAAGATGACTACTATTGTGACATTCAACAGAATATAAACAATCGTGGCAATGCCAAACCATATATCCAAAAAGAGTATTTTGGCTGAGCGTGGAAACGGAAAAATAACTGTGCTGAACGCCGAATGGAGCAGTATATGAGCAATCATATGATTCAAAAGACTTGGGACTGTTGGAAATATATTTACAATTTTCACTACTATTTACTGCAAAAGCATTTTTACAATTTTTACTATTTACCACTAAATCTCCAGTGCAGTTCTCGCTTGCCGTAATATTTGCACATCGGTGAGGAGCATGAAGGGCAATGCTCCTAAATTGGTCACGAATACTCTGGATTGTTTTTGTGGAGAGAGGGGTAAGATTCTCTTTTACGAAGGCTTTATATTTTTCTTCTCCTACAAACTCGTTAAAAATATAATATTTTTTTTGATAAAGTCCAAAACACCCAATGCAATATTGACAATTTTGACAATCGGAAATCATACAGCAGTCAGCGCAATTTTTACTATTGGTAAAATATAGGCATTGATAGCATCCCACCGAAGCTACTCCTTCGTACGAATACTGGCATGAATCGAGTGCATCTCCTTCAAACACATTGATACAAGAAAGGAGAAAATGCCCGTAGGAACAATCTTCATTATTTGCCCCTCCTACTATCAAATAGCAGTTTTTTTGGTGAATGCAGTGGTTGCAATAGTAACTATTTTCTGCATTAGTGTTAATAAGTGAAACATGGGGAACGGTTTTACAAAGGCTTTGAAGTTGCTCAAAAAAGGGCTTGGAAAAATCAAAATCTCGTCCATAGTCCAGCGAGTTCCATTTGTCAGACCACCAGGCAGTTTGGTCATATACTTTCCATGGAACTGCTGGCGAGTACATGGTAATAATTTTTTTCCCCGTTGCATCGCAAGTGCGCGTATACAGTTTCCCCCGATGACGAAAATACAGTCTTCTTTGTAATCGGCATTCAGGACAAGCGCTTGGCTCTGGAATGAGATATTTTACGCCGTTAAAAATCGGCGAAATTTTATTGTAAAATGCACGATCTTCGTTGGTTACCTCAAAGCCAGCCGAGCACCATTTACAAGTTTTCATAAATGGGAAATTATTGTCTCTTTACTGCCTTTAATGGTAATGAAAGGAGTTTAATAAATCCACCGGCATCAGCGGGTTGATATTTTCCACTATCGGCTTCCATAGAAGCAATATCTTGATTATAGAGAGATTTCTCGGAAGTGCGACCAATAATCATCACGTTTCCTTTGTAGATTTCTAATTTTACGGTAGCAGAAACATTTTTTTGTGTTTCTTGCACGAAGGCTCTCAATGCTTTCATTTTTGGGGAATACCAAAATCCATTGTATACGAGTTCTGCAAATTCTGGCATTAAACGGTCCTTTAAATGCGCCGTGTCTTTTTCAAGTGTTAAACTTTCTGCGGCACGATGGGCTTTTAAAAGGATAGTTCCTCCGGGGGTTTCATATACACCTCTTGATTTCATTCCTACAAAGCGATTTTCTACGATGTCCGCTCGTCCAACTCCATTTTTTCCGCCAATATCATTTAAAAGAGAAAGAAGTTCGTGTGGAGGAAGGTTTTTTCCATTTACCGAGATGGGAATTCCGGACTCAAATGTAATAGAAATTTCTGTGGGCGTATCAGGCGCTTTTTGTGGGGAAACAGTAAGCTCAAACATTTCCTCTAATGGACGAACGCTTGGATCTTCTAACATTCCGGACTCAAACGAAATGTGCATCAAATTTTCATCACTACTCCATGGTTGAGATTTGGTCGCCTTTACAGGAATACCATGAAGTGCAGAAAATTCTATGAGTTCTTGTCGTCCGGGAAATTTTGCAAGAAATTCGGGAGTTCTCCAGGGTACAATTACTTGAATATTAGGATTGAGTGCGTATGCTGAAAGTTCAAATCGTACTTGGTCATTTCCTTTTCCAGTAGCTCCGTGGGCAATAAAATCAGCTCCTTCTTCTTCGGCAATTTGAACAAGATATTTGGTAATAAGTGGACGAGCATACGAAGTCCCCAGTAAATATTCTCCTTCGTACAGGGCGTTCCATTGCAGTCCTTCAAACACAATATCGCGCACAAATTCTTCTTGAATATTTTTTATAATTACCTTTTTTGCGCCAGAGAAAAGACCTTTTTCACGAATAGCGTCTAATGATTCTACTTTTTGTCCAAGGTCTGCTAAAAAACAAACAACTTCATACCCTTCTAGCGTAAGCCATTTGGCAATAGCAGAAGTGTCCAGTCCGCCAGAGTATGCGAGTACCACTTTTTTAGAGGTCATAAAAAAGGAGATAAATGATAAATGAATAAAATCTATCATTATACTGCCAAAGTGCAAAAAAAGAAGAAAGGTATTTTTTCTACTTCTTCCGCTTTCAAATCGTGTTTTTACAGGTTCCCATTTTTTTCTTTTCCTCGTATTTTTTCGGTGACATTAAACCCTAAATATTTTCCAAAAAAGAGTCTTGTTTGCGCTTCTAGAGCTGGAATTGCACCAAAACCAATGGTAATAATTGGAAGAAAAATCCATTGAATAGCAATTTTAAAATATCCTATTTTTTTAGGAGGCTTTGGAAGGGTGAGAAATGAAAGAATCATCATGATAAAAATTCCAAACCACGCAATTTGAAAGAAAAAAGAAAGCATAGAAGAAATATTCGCTGAATAAATAGAATCTCCATAGCTATGGTTGAGCATTCCTGGAACAGGTGTTGCAAGCGTAATCATAATGGCACCGGTTGCCCAAAAAATATGTCCTTCCATGAGCCTTAAGAAATGAATGAGGGTCTCAAAGCTTGGTAAATTTTTGCTATTTTTCCACCACTGAACTAATACATATGGAATATCTGAACATCCCCATGCCCATCTCCGAATTTGTTTATATTGAGCAAGAAGTGTTTTTTGAAAATTTTTATTCATTACGGCATCTTGATATATGGGAACAAACAGTGGTTCTACGCTATAATCTCCCAAAAAATGAAAATAAGATCTCCAATATTGATGACCATCTTCTACAATAGTATTTACCGCCCAAAAATCCATATCTTTGAGGGCTTTTAGTGGTTGAGCATGAGAAGAAAAGTTATGAAGTCGATATGGTCTGGCGCTTTCCACCATGTGCCAAAATCCTCCAGAAATAGCAATCATTCTATTTAAAAGAGGAACTTCCCAGATATTATTAAAAAAAAGAGGAAGTGGTTGGTAGCTTTTATTTTGGCGTTGTCCTGCGCGAATATATGCCAGTGTGAGCGCAGAGAGATAATCTTCGTGAACTCTATTATCGGCATCAAGCGTGGTCACCACAAAATGTTCTAGGTCGCTTCCTTCTTTTTCTATAATTTTTGTAACTTCTCTGCCGGCATGTGTTATATTCCCACCCTTTCCACGAACTTCTCCTGTTATCCCGTCCGGATGAACCGTATGAAAAAATCGCCCGAATGTATTCCCAAATTTTTTTTCTACTGCGAGTGATATTTTTTCTGATTCAGCTTGCATATGTGCTTCTGTCGCTAAACAGAGTATTATTTTTTTTAAATCATATGTACTCTGAGAAAGCGCAGTAATGGTTTCATCGAGTACTTCAAATGGTTCTCCACAAGTAGCAATAATAATAATATGTCGAACTTCTTTTGATCGTATAAATTTTTGAGATTTTTTTAATAATTTTCTTTGTGTATATTCCTGAGAAGAAAGACCTTTCCCAGAATCCCAGTTTTGAAGTGCTTTTGAAAAATTAAATATCTGGTATTTTCGAAATTGAAAATACGAAAAAAGAAGAAACCAGACGTATTCTACGGTTCGGAAAAACCATAAAAAAACAAAAGTGGCGATAAAAATGGAAACTTCTAATGGAACATAAAAGGAAAGAACTACGGGAAGAATAAGAATACTCCACGAAATAATGGCGGGAATCATCTCGAGAAGACGGTATCCAAAAGATCTATTCATAAGGAATGTATTTATCTGAAAAGAAAAAAATAGAGAAATCCCCACGAGAGAATGACACCACCCAAAGAAATAAAAATTGCACCCACTGCAATAGGGATACAATGTCGAGTAATGCCAATTGAATAGAGAACCTGACGAATAATAAGCGCCATAAAAATAAAAATTCCGAGTGTTATAGCGCCGAATACCGCAATAATAATATTAGGAATCATGAAAATAATGACAAGTGAAGTTCTTTTTCTATTCTTCTCTTCTCTTTCAGAATTGTCAAAAAAGATACCTTAATCTCTTTTTAAAATACTTAAAAAGGCTTCTTGCGGAAGGGTTACTTTTCCCATGGCTTTCATACGCTTTTTTCCTGCTTTTTGCTTTTTGAGTACTTTATTTTTTCTGCTGACATCTCCTCCATAGAGTCCTGCCGTTACATCTTTTCGATATGCAGAAATGGTTTCTCTTGCAATAACATGGGCGCCAATAGCGGCTTGAAGAGCGATAGGGAAATTCGCTCTGGGGATAATATCTTTTAGTTTTTTAACGATGAAAGATCCAGCATTTTGGGCTTCTGTTTTATGGAGCATTTGGGAGAGTGGAGTCGCCACTTCTCCTGCTACTAAAATATCCATTTTTATGAGGTCGTCTACTCGCATTTCCAAAAATTCATAATTCATGGATGCATACCCCTGTGTCCCACTTTTTAAGCGATCGTAAAAATCTACTACTAAATTTGCCATTGGTACTTTTGCGGTGAGAAGCGCACGAGTATCATCGAGATACGAAACATTTTTAAATTCTCCGCGAGATTTTGCGATGAGATCCATTACCGATCCCATAAAATCTTTCGGAACGATAATCTCTACCTTTGCAATAGGCTCTAAAATGGATTCAATCATTCCTGGATCTGGTAAATCACTCGCAGAAGAAATTTCTTTTAATTCTCCTTTTTTTGTGCGGATATGATAGCGAACACTGGGTGCCGTAATAAGGATATCGAGATTATATTCTCTTTCTAATCGTTCTTGAATAATTTCTAAATGTAAAAGCCCTAAAAATCCACATCGAAACCCATGTCCCATGGCAGGTGAGTTTTCGGGGTCAAAGGTAAATGCCGAATCGGAAAGTGAGAGTTTTTCTACTGCATCCCTCAGAAGTGGATAATCTGTTCCTTCGGTACAAAAAATACCAGAAAAAATCATTGGTTGCGGTTGGTGGTATCCTGGAAGAGGAGTGGGATTTACTTCTTTTCCTCCATAAACAGTATCTCCTACTCGCGCTTCACGGGTAGATTTGAGTCCCGTTACAATATATCCCACCTCCCCTGCGCCAATAGTATCGCATGGTGTATATTTGGGTGTAAAATAACCGACTTCTAGTATTTCAATTTCCTTTCTTGTTCCTAAAAATCGCACTTTATTTTTTTTTGAGAGTTTTCCAGAAACAACGCGAACATAGGCGAGAACCCCTTTGTAAGAGTCGTAAACGGAGTCGAAAATGAGAGCGTAGGTGTCGGACATAGGAGGAGAAAAAATGAATTTCGTAAGGGCGCAATGCTTTGCGCCCTATGTAGGGGCAGACCTGTATATCTGCCAAAATGTGGAATTTTCGACCCCGCGGGTTTTTGTGGGACGGGTGGTTGGTGAAGGAGTGTAGGGAACAAAAATTTTTGTTCCCTACAAAAAAATTAAAACTGCACTACACCTTCTTTAAAAAGGGCTTTAATGCGGGTTTTTTCTGCTTCAGAGATGGGGTTAGAAATAAGATCTAGGTATTCCAGATTTGTGAGTTCCCCCATTCCAATGGGGAGTGTAGTAATTTGATTATCAATAAGTTCTATATTTTTAAGATTTTTAAGGTTTCCTATCTCAGGAGGAAGCGTTCGCATTTGGTTGCTCACGAGATAAATATCTTTTAGCATGGTAAGTTTTTGAATTTGTGATGGAAGAGTTGAAAATTTATTCATATTAAGGTTCAGATACTCTAGTTGAGAAAGTTCTAAAACACCATCTGGAAGTGTAGTAAATTTGTTGTGTGCAAGGCTTAAAAAATGAAGATACTTAAGTCTCCCTATTTCAAACGGAAGCGTCGTGAGATTATTCGTATCAAGGCTTAAGTCCTGTAGCGGTTCCAGTTCTTCTACCTGAGGAGAAATTTTATTTATATTTTTATCTTCTGCAAAAATACAAATAATTTCCCCTTTTGCATTTTTACCAATTTCATTGTTTTGGATGTCTACTCCAAAAACTTCTTTCAAAAGAGCTTTTTCGGTTGGTGTTATTGTTGTATTTAATATTCCATCTTCTTTTTCTTCAAACGTCTTTTCACATTCTGTTTTTTGTGGAATATCTTCCTCTTTTGTAAGGCTTATAGAAGGCGTTTCCATAGAAGTGGTTGCAGAAGGAATGAGCGCCATCATCGCAATTGGGGACGGAGAAAAAGATTCCACAGGAAGAGCTTTATCTTGTAGCGTGCCACAGGAAGAAAAAAGCAGGAGTGTAAAAACGAGGAAAAAGAGGCGGGGCATGAAAAAATGTTTTGCTATTTTTTCTTTACTCGTAAGAGGAATATCGAGAAATATATTTTTATTCCATTTCTTTATTACGAGAACTGGTCTCAGGGCTAATTCACCTTTCCCGTCTTCCTCTCTTCCAATATTTACGCCTACAAAATTCCACCGAATTTCTCCTTCTCGAAAGAAAAGTTCCTTTTCCTCTTTGTGAACATTTTTTTTCTGTTCATTCCACCCATCAAAATCTTTTTCAAACGACATAGAGAAGAAATTTTATAAATACTGGTTTAAAACCTATCCCTACAGTACAAATCTTTTGTAGATTTTTCAAGTAAACGGCGGTATTATGCTCACTATGAACATTCTTCGTCCTCACATTTTTGAGCCATTTCAAGACCAGGTTTGGGCTGGGTTTTTGGGTGGACCCAACGATTGGGCGCGATGCATCGCGCCCCTACAGGACATTCTCCCTGTTTCTCCCTTCCAAATTTACCAACCCACACAAGTACATGGAAAAACGGTGGTTCAGGTAGGGGCAGGTTTTAAACCTGTCCTTTTTGGAAAGACTCAAAATCTTGAGTCCCTCCAAAACACCATTGCCGACGGAATCTACACCACCGAAAAAAATATTTTCTGTACCGTGAAAACAGCCGACTGTATTGGTCTTCTCCTCTATCATCCACAGTCTGGAACGTTTTCTGCTCTTCATGCAGGGTGGCGTGGACTTGCCCAAAAAATTTTTACAGAATTTTTCCTGGTCTCAAAAATTCCAGCACATGAATGTTTTGTAGCACTTTCTCCATCTCTTGGTCCGTGCTGTAGTGAATTCTCAAATCCGCATGAGGAAACACCTGATTTTTTTCATCCATTTATTATTGGGAAATATGTACATCTTTGGGAAATTGCGAGACAGGAACTTTTGAAAAATGGAGTATATGAAAAAAATATTGAAATGCCTGCATTTTGTACAAAATGTGACCCACAAAAACGTTTTTTTAGTCACCGACGAGGAGAAAAAGAACGGAATATTTCAGGAATTCTTCTTTTATAAATCTCTCTATGTCCACTCAGTTGTCCACCATTGAATATATTTTAGATCAGCTTTCCAGCATTGAAAAAATTCGAACACGAAAAATGTTTGGAGAATATGCCCTATATTGTAACGAAAAAGTGGTGGCTTTGGTCTGTGACGATGATCTTTTTATAAAAATAACGGAAGAAGGAAAAATATTTTTAGGAGAAGAATATGAAGAGGGTTTTCCGTATCCAGGAGCTCATTCGTTTATAAAAATGAATCCAAAAATAATAGAAAATCATGAAAAATTATGCGAAATTATCCGTATTACAGAAAAATTTATCCCTTTTCCCAAGATAAAAAAGAAAAATCCAAAAAGAGATTTTTTATAAAAATTGGATTTTTTGGCGTTTTTTTGAGAGAATGGAAAGACTTTTTTAAAAAATTCATGAAATATCTTGGTCTTTCTGGTGAAGAGGTATCCAAACTTCAACTGCAATATGGCACGAATGAACTTCAAAAAACATCTGGAAAATCGATATTTCAAAAAATAAAAAGCCAATTTTCTGACCTTATGGTCATGATTCTTATTGGTGCTTCATTGATTGCTTTTTTTTTAGGAGAAAATATTGATGCAGGAATTATTTTAGGAATAGTTCTTTTAAATGCGTGTATTGGATTTTTTCAAGAATGGAAAACAGAAAGAACATTAGAAGCTCTTAAAAAGATGATTTCTCCTCTTGCAAAAGTAATTCGGGAAGGAAAAGAAGAGGAAATTTTAGCGAGTATGCTTGTTCCCGGTGATATTTTGGTGTTGAGAGAAGGAGACCGAATTTCTGCAGATGCGGAAATACTAGAAAGTACTGAAATGCGTGCAGAAGAATCGGCACTCACAGGAGAGTCGGTTCCTGTTTCTAAAAAGTTGGGAGACGGTGTTTTTATGGGGACATCTTGTGTGTTTGGATATGCACTCGCGAAGGTTTTAAACATTGGAATGCAAACGAAATTTGGAAGTATTACGCGTTTAACGACTGAAACAGAAGAGGAACAAAGTCCTCTTCAAAAGGAAATGATTTCGATGGGTTTTTTTATTGGAAAGCTTACAGGGGGAATCGTTATTTCTATTTTCTTACTTGATTATTTTTCACAAAAAGCAAGCTTTATAGAATCTTTTTTATTGGCGATAAGTGTGGCAGTTGCTGCCGTTCCGGAAGGGCTTCCTGCAACTATTACGATTGCTTTGGCATTGGGGGTTCAACGGCTTGCGAAAAAGAATGCGATTTTAAAAAAACTTTCTTCTGTAGAAACTTTAGGAGGGACTACCGTCATTTGTTCTGATAAAACAGGGACTCTCACGAAAAATGAAATGACGGTTATTGAAGGATTTGTAAGCAGTGGTGATATTTTTATAAGCGGAAGTGGCTATGATCCTCTTGGCGAATATACCATTTCCTCAAAAAATAAAAATCAAGCACTTTTCGAAACAGAAAATCTTTTTCGAATTGCAACTCTCTGTAATGACGCACGGCTTTCCTGGAATGCAGAGGAGAAAAAATGGAAAATTTTTGGAGATCCTACGGAAGGGGCACTTATAACGGCTTCAGAAAAATATTGGGCAGAAAGGGAGACGGAAAAAAAAATTGCACTCGATGAAAAAGCCATTCTTGTAAAATCTTTCCCTTTTTCGTCCGATAGAAAGCGAATGAGTATCCTTCGAGAATCCTCTCAAAATGGAGAACGAGAATTGTTGGTAAAAGGTGCTTCAGAAATGATTCTTTCTCAATGTACTCATATTCAAGTTGGAGAAAAAATAATTATTTTAGAAAATCAAGAAAAGGAGAAAATTCTTCAGAAAATTGATGCAATGTCCGAAAGGGCACTTCGGGTATTGGCGTTTGCCAGGAGACCGATTCTTGGAAAAGAAAAGTTTGAAGATGAAAAATCGGCCGAACAAAATTTAGTATTTATAGGATGTTTAGGGATGATAGATCCTCCGCGTGAAGAAGTACAAGAGGCGGTAAAAATATGTCAAATGGCGGGAATTCGAGTGATTGTTATTACTGGTGATAATCCAAAAACAGCAAAGGCAATTGCCGAAAAAATTGGAATTTTTCATCAATATGAACCACGGCTTATAACGGGGAATGATCTTGCTCAATTTTCAGATACCGAATTATTAGAAATTTTAGGAAAAGAAAAAAAATACATTCCACTTTTTGCCAGAACCGCACCAGAAGATAAACGAAGGATTGTAGATATGCTTCAAAATCTTGGTGAAATAGTGACGGTTACGGGTGATGGAGTAAATGATGCTCCTGCTTTAAAAAAAGCAAATATAGGTGTTGCTATGGGGTCTGGAACAGAAGTCGCGAAAGAAGCAGCACAAATGGTCCTTCTGACTGATTCTTTTGCAAATATTGTGAGTGCTATTGGAGAAGGACGAGTTATTTCCAATAATCTTCGAAAGTTTGTTTGGTTTATTTTTTCTGGGAATCTTGGAGAACTGGTGCTGGTACTTGGACCACTTATTTTTCATCTTCCAGCAGCTCTTACGGTAGGGATGATCCTTTTAGTCGATTTGGGAACGGATGTACTTCCTTCTATTGCACTGGGAATAGACAATACCGAAAAAGGAATTATGGAAAAACCTCCACGAGATCCCAATAAAAGACTTATGCAACCACGTTTTATTTTTTCATTTGTAAGAGTCGGAATTGTTGTTGGGCTTTCCGCTCTTTCTGCCTTTTTTTTAGATCTTTATGTAGAAGGTTGGAATTTTACCGGTTCCCCTTCGGAAGATATTCATATGCAAGCGATGACGGTGGCTTTTGTTACTATAGTACTCGCACAACTTTGGAATGGATTTTCTGCGAGAAGTTCTGAACATTCCGCTTTTCAGAAAGATATTCCCTCAAATATATTTTTATGGATCGCCACTGCTATTTCCCTTCTTTTAGTAGGATTTGTACTCTATATCCCATTCTTTCAAACTATTTTTCAAACAACTCCATTGGGACTTACTTCGCTTTCTTTGGCAATATTTTTCTCATCTTTTGCCTTTATCTTTGAAGAAATTCGGAAAAGCGCGGGAAAATGAACATCTGGAGATTCGTAATTTCTACGCTTAAAAAAGAGGAGAAAAATATTTTTGGATTTTTTTTGTATTTTTTTCGGCGATCTGAGTGAGTTTTTTTCTCACCATTATTACGTTCATCATCCATCCAATTGGTCCCATAATAGTATCGTAATAAAAAGAAAAGGTCAGTTTTGTATCTTTTCCAGAGGGAATAATATTTATTTCTCCTTCTATATTTTTTAGAGGGACAAATCCTTTTTTGCTTACCTGACTCCAACGAAGGTTTGTGTTTGATTTTTTTTCTTGCAGTTTTTCTTCTACTTGGTGCCCATTTTTAAAAGTTACTATTCGACCATCCTTTCCAATATTTTTTGTCGATTCTACAGCAATAACTTGATGATCAGCATTAGAAAAATCAGAAATAAATTCCCAAACTTTTTCAAGCGGTGCTGGAACAATAATGGATGTGGAAATAATGTTTTTCATAAAAATATGATAAAAGAAATAAACTATTTAAAAGCATAAGGATGTAAAAAGAAAAAATCTGTGATACTCATCACTCGATATTTTATATTTCTCGGTAGATTTTTTTATAGAGGGGATAGTTTCATATAACAGGGATTGAAGATCTCATAATAAAACTGCCAAAGCTCATAAAATAATAAATCTTATTGTTTTGGCACACCTGAAAGACAGGAAGTCATTTTTTAAAATTTAAAACAATGGAGTTATTCAAATTGAGAATATCGTCCTCAATGCTCACTTCCACAGCAATGGAAGAGAACTAGTGAAATATAAAATGTATCCTGTATAGTATCACCAGAAATATCTTATTTTTCATGCTCATTGAGTCGTCTTTTTCCAGCTCTCTTTCTTCTTTAATTTCCCTTTTAGAAAATGCGATTTCTGAAGATCCGGGGATAAGTATTCGAGATGGGGATATTATTCGAGCAGGATATGATGAGGAACTAGATGCACTTCGGAAATTGGCAAAAGGTGGCAAAGAAGAATTGGCAGAAATGCAGACGAGAGAAATTACAAAAACAGGAGTACAAAGTTTAAAAATAAAGTTTAATGGTGTATTTGGTTATTTTTTTGAGGTGCCAACCGCCCAAGCTCATCGTCTTCCTGACTATTTTATTCGTCGACAAACCTTGTCGAATGCAGAGCGTTTTGTCACTCCCGAACTCAAAGCCTTTGAAGAGCGAATTCTTTCAGCAGAAGCGCAAGTGTTAGAAAAAGAAACAAAAATTTTTGAAACAATTCTTTCTCAATCGATTCAATATACACGTTCTATTCAATATGCTTCTCGTGCTGTTGCGGAAATTGAT
>CAIRYL010000146.1 GCA_903882825.1 uncultured Candidatus Peregrinibacteria bacterium
AAAATCCAGAAATAAAAAAACAATGGCAATGGATTCGAGAAATTTCAATCGCAGAACTCGAAAAATTTTACGAAAGTATTTCTGTCCAATTTGACCGAATGCAAGGAGAAAGTTTTTATGTACCGTTTTCGGAAGAAACCCTTCAAAAAATTGAAAAAATAGGAGAAATAAGCGATGGAGCGCTCATTGTAACATTTTTAGATGAACAAGGATCAGAAAAAATGCCCGTTATCCTTTTTCGTCGATCAGATGGTGCAACACTCTACCAAACCAGAGATGTTTCTCGAATTATTTGGTATGAAAAACAAGAGCAATGTGACGTATTACTCTATGTAGTATCGCATGAACAATCACTCCATTTTAAACAAATTTTTGAAACAGCCCAAAAAATAGGATGTACTATTCAATGCGAACATATTTCCTTTGGACTCGTGCTCGGAAACGACGGGAAAAAATTTTCTACCCGAAAAGGAACCGGAATAGGTCTTGATGAAGTCTTTACCGAAGCAAAAGAAAAAGTAGAAGCTATTCTTTCCAATCGTGTGCAAGACCTTTCTGCGGAACAAAGAGAAACGCTTGTTTCCGATATCGCCATTGGGGCATTAAAATTTAACGATCTTTCCCAAAACCGAAACACCGATATTGTATTTGATTGGGGAAAAATGCTTTCATTTGAGGGATTTTCAGGACCGTTTTTGCAGTATTCCTACGCACGGGCAAACAGTATTATTAAAAAAGCACCAGAAGAGAAAAATACAGAATTACAAAATTTTTCTTTTTCTGAATCTCATATTCCTCTTCCAGAAATTTCTATTTTTAAAAAAATTCTTCTTTTCCCTTTTATCATAGAGAAATCTGCAGAAAATAGGCGTCCCAATATTTTAGCCGAATACCTTTTTGAATTAGCAAAAGAGTTTAATGGCTTTTATCAATCGTTCCCCATTTTAAAATCAGAAGGAGAAGATTTTAAAAGACGACTTTTTTTAGTTGATATTTTTTCAAAAACGCTTGCAAAAGGACTCAAATTACTCGGGATACATGCTCCTGAAAAAATGTAATTTTTATCCTCGTCGGACATTTCCTCTGGGGATACTGTTTTTCCATTTTTCTCCATTATATTTGCCAAGCGCAATGGGAATTCCTTCGTACCGAGATACATATTCTCGTTTTTCCAAATTCCCAAAACTAGCAGTTTGAAGATCTTTTCCTTCATAAATTTCATACGCCTCTTTCTCTGTTACTTCTAAAAATCCTTTTAAAAACTGGGATCCAAAAGCAATAGCATATTCATGCCGAAGGCGAATTTCTTTGTCGTGCAATGTACAAACCGGAATCCCAATTCTATCACAACGAAGATATGGGAAAATATCTTCTGCGCCTTCTGGGAAAAGCCAGATCTCTTTTTCGCGTTTCCACAATGTTTTTTGTAAAAGAGCCTCCGAAAAATCATATCCCCACACATTTTGAAAATATTCTTTTAAAAACGGAATTTCTCTTTTTAATACCGGTACAAATGGGAATTTCCCATTTCTGCCCTGTGGGAAAACATTATTGGGAGAGGAAGCAGAAAAAGATTTTTGAATTTTTGCCACAAAAAATCCTTCAGTATCGTATATTTCAGGGAAAATACGTAAAAAACCTTCCCGAGTAATAGATTTTTTAGCATTTAAAAAAGCCGTATCCAGTGGAACAATAGTGGCATTAGTATACGACTGTAATAAAAATTGTATTACCCCTTCGTTTTCTTCTTCCGACAGCGTACAAGTAGAATACACCAGCACCCCGCCAGGTTTTAAAGATTCAAAAGCCATGGCTATGAGACGTTTTTGCAGAGATGCCATCTGCACAGCATTTTCTGGTTTCCAATTTTTTAAAGCATCATAATCTTTTCGTACCGTTCCTTCGCCCGTACAAGGCGCATCTAACAAAATTCCATCAAATATTTCTGGAAATTTGGCACACAACATGGACCCGTCGTAATGGGTTAAAATACTATTTACTACACCACACCGTTCTAAATTAGAAAAAAGTCCTTTTATGCGTGATCCAGAAAGTTCATTTGCCAGTAAAAGTCCGTCTCCACGCATTTTTGAAGCGATTTGTGTGCTTTTTGATCCAGGCGCGGCCGCGAGATCAAGAATTTTTTTTTGTTGGTAGCCTTCTGGAAAACTCGTACACAGTATTTCTGCCGGAAGCATAGAACTTGCTTCTTGCGAATACATACATCCCAACGCATGGGGGAGTGTTTTTCCTAAAGGAATGCGGTCTTCCTGAGGTCGGTCTATAAAAAATCCTTCTGGACACCACTCAATTTCTTCATATTTCCATTGTTGTTTGTCCATTTCGTGTTTCCATTTTTCAACTGAAATTTTTAACGTATTTACGCGTATACACTTGCGAAGTGGCTTTTTACAAGCCTCAAAAAATAATTCAGATTTTTCTCCTAAAATTTTTTTATAATGCTCACAAAATGCCAACGGTAAAATATATTCTTCCTTCATAAAATAAATTTTTCACAAACATTCACAAAAGTAACGTAAAAAAAATAAAAAGTCTTTTTAAAATACACCAAAGATATATTCGTGAAGCAACATGCTCTTTTTTTTCTCTTATTTTTCTGCTATAATGAGCGGAATTTTTCTTTTAAAATTTTGCCAGAAGAAGGAGCCCTTGCCACTACCGGCACCACTACTACCCCCACTCCTACCGGAGGAGATCCTCTTTCTTCGGCTATTTCCGATATTAACCAAGAATTTAAAGAACGAGAAGTCCAACAAAAATCAAGAGATTTAGGTCTTTCATATATTGATGTTTCTATTATCCCCATCAATGAAGATTTATTACGACTCATTCCCAAAGAAGAATCTGAAGAAGGGGGAATGATTGTTTTTTTTAGAGTCGGGAAAAAAGTGAGAATAGCGCTTTTAGATCCAGAAAAACGGAGAACAAAAGAAATTTTAGAACGTCTTCAGAAGGAAGGATTGATTATAAATTTGAATCTTTGCTCGGAAGAAAGCCTTAAAAAAGCACAAAAAAATTATGAAAAGCTCAAAATTCATGATAACTCTGTAAAAGATTTAGAACGAGAACAAGTTCGAAATATTGCGAATATTAAAGATGAAATTTTAAGTATTTCTGATCTTCCAAAGAAATTTGAAGAAATAAGAAGTGATTTAGCGCTTGCATTTCTTCATCGAGAAGCCGTCGCCCTTGGCGCTTCTGACCTTCATTTTGAGCATCAAAAAGAAGGAGTTCGGGTGCGAGCCAGAATTAACGGAATGCTTTCTGATTTTTTTACTCTGTCCAATAAAATTGCATCTGGCATACTTCGACAAATTAAATTTAACGGGAATATTAAATCAAATATTCCAGGAGTCCCTGCAGATGGAGAATATACTTTTTTTGCAGGTGATCGGGAAATTATGGTACGAGTTTCTGTTTTACCGCTCAATGGAGGCACAGAAAGTGTGGTGATGAGATTTTTAGATCCCATTCGACAAAATAAAAAACTCTCAGAACTGGGGTTTTCAGATCGTGAACGGAGAGAAATTGAAAAATTACTGCAATCTCGAGAGGGGCTTATTTTGGTAACCGGTCCTACTGGATCTGGAAAAACAACCACTTTATATGCCACTCTTCGGAAAATAAATACTCCAGAAAAAAAAATTATTACCCTCGAAGACCCTGTAGAATACCGAATTCGTGGAATTGTACAAAGCTCAATCCATGAAGAAAAAGGATATAGTTTTGCATCTGGTGTGCGTGCGGTACTTCGACAAGATCCAGATGTTCTGCTCGTTGGAGAAATTCGTGATCGAGAAGGAGCAGAAGCCGCACTTCAGGCGTCTATTACTGGGCACCTCGTGCTTTCCACCGTCCATACTAATTCTGCCATTGAGACCATTGGTCGTCTTCAAAATTTAGAAGTTCCTGCTTATTTACTCGGATCGTCACTCAAGGGGATTATTTCTCAACGGCTCGTACGCCAAGTGTGTCCTAAATGTTCTGAAGAAGGGAATTTTTCAGAAGTTCAAAAAAATATACTCATGAATATTATTCGTCCACTCGTAACATTAGGAATGCCCCTTCCAAATTTTTCAGGGAAAGCACGTATTCCAAAAGCATGTGAATCATGTGGAAACACTGGTTTTTCAGGACGAATCGTTGTATCAGAAACTATTTCTATTTCACCAGCTCTTGCCGTTCTTATTTCTAAAGGAGAAAATGAAGAAACTTTAAACGCTCAATTAAAAATAGAAAATTTTCAAAATATTTCCACAGATGCCGCCATAAAAGTATTAACCGGACAAACAACTTTTGATGAAGCAGTACGAGTTTTAGGATCTCGTTTTTTATAAAAAAAAGAGGAACAGATGGGGAAAATAAGATTTTTTTAAAAAATACGAAAAAGATGAAAAGCGTTCCGCTCTTCTCTTTTTGTTTTTTTTTGGTACTATAAAAAAGATTTTTTCGATTTTTTTGTATGTCCTTACCAAATAATCCATTTGAAAAGTTTACTCCCGATGCCCGAATGGCACTTCAAATAGCGGAAGAAGAGTCTACATTATTAAAATGCCAGTATGTCGGAACAGAGCATTTACTTTCGGCAATACTCGGGAATTCTCAGAGTATCGCTTTTTCTATTCTTTTTCATAACGGAGTTTCTCAAGAAAGTGTACGAGCACTGTATTCTACTATTCGTGCAGAAGAATCAGACCCAGCATTTCCAAACACCATGTCTATTTCTATTCGACACGCTATAGAAAGAGCGGTTGATATTGCCTTTCGATATAAACATAACTTTGTAGGAAGTGAACATTTGTTAGCAGGAATTGTGGAAAATCCAAATAATGGTGCCTGCCAAATTCTTTTAAAAATGAGCCTTGTAATAGAAGATCTCCAAGTACAAGTAAAACGGATACTCGAACAACTTTCAGAATCTCCAAAAGAAAAAACAAAAAACATAATAGAAGATCTTTTCCATGGTCTTCATGGCGCAGTAGCCATTATGAAAGGATCCGATCCGCGAGAAGAAAAATCTTCTCGAAAGAAAAGAAAATTAGAAGAAAAATTTTCGGGAGATGATGATGAGGAAGAAGGAGAAATGGTGATAGAAGATGATTTAGAAAGTGAAACACCCGCTCTTGATTTTTTCTCTACTGATCTTTCAGAAATGGCTCAAAATGG
>CAIRYL010000147.1 GCA_903882825.1 uncultured Candidatus Peregrinibacteria bacterium
TAATAGTCCTGTAGTTATTGGGGCTATTTCCCTTCTTAAAATTGTTACAAAATTATCTTTTTTTAGAAGCTTATAGACAAGACCTATAATACTTGCTGAGACTAATGCAATTACTAATTCATGACCAACACCACCAAAATCTGTGGCTTCAAAAAGACTCTTTTGTGGTACTCCCGTAGAAGCTGTATTTATTGGTGTATTTGTTGTGGCTGATATAGGGGGTGTGATCGTTGTAGAGTGGTTTTGTACTAAATTTCTGGCCATAATTTTTTAAAAAAGGTTCTGTACTGTATAAGTGTGTATGAGAATTGTCAAAAAAAATTTATAGCTTATTTATTTTGAACAATAAATGCATTATGTGGATGGGTTGTAGTCGCATAATTACTAGCAAACTGCTGAAAAAAATGGGCATCAGTAGGATCGGTATATAGAAAGGTATATCCCAGAGGAATAGTTTGCGTACCAGTAGGCACCGTTTTATTTTCCATATTTGCTTTTATTTCAACTTTTACTGTTTTTAATATATCTTCCATTGTTTCTTTTGAAACGAGTCCTACAAATTGACCACTACTGTCGCTTCCATAAATAAGTTCCGGTACAGCGGAATTAAAACTGGAAGTATTATATTTAAACGGCGCAATTTTTTGGAATATGAGTTTTACATTTTCTTCTTTTTTTGCAAATACCAAAAATGCTTGCTTGGTTGCCTCATTTCCCAATCCACTATTTGCAACACTGTCTACTAGCGCATTATATCGGTCTTTTGTCCATATAAAGTTGGTTATTTCGGCATTATTAGTAAAGTCTCCGGGTGCAAGATTTGGAGTATTTCCAGAAGCTAGTAATGCGGATTTGGAAACATCTGTAACCAAATCAGCCACTGTTCCAGTTGCAGGAGGAGTTGGTTCGGTGGTTCCATTAATAATTCCTTCAATATCGCTGAAAAAGGTTTTTGCTTTGGTAACATTTGGAACCTCTTTCATGGTTGCCATATCAAAAAATGGGGCGTAGTTTTGTAAAAATGAATTACTCGCATTGGGCACCGTGGAACTATTTGGAAGTGAGGGTTTCCCAATAGCATTTCGCGCAAGGTTTATAACCCCAACCAAAGCCGATTCGGTAGACATTACATCTTTAAGCCCATTTGGAAGAAAATTATACACATTTGCAAGGGTATTCATTGATTTATTGGCGGTCGTTAAAAACCATATATCTCGGAAGAAATATTTTCCTATTACTCCTCTTGGAATATCGGTAAGAGTGTTAAAAACAATAGGCCTGGAAGGAACAGTAGTACCTGCGTTTGTCCACTGTATTTGTCCAGTTTTATACTTATCAATAGTTTCTGTAGAAATATTTTGAGGATTTTGAAGACCAGCAATAAATTGCGCTTGATGCTTTACGAAAATTTCTGAACATAATTGATACAATCCAACATTTCTCATTTTTCCACCAATATCTTGCTGTATATTTGGAAGCCCGTATGCCTCTATTATGGCCTTTGTGAGTTGAATTTTATCCAACGCATCATATAAATCTGTGGCACTACCTATATTTACTTGTTCTTTTGCCTCATTGGTATCACCAAAAAGTTTTTCAAAACTTGCCCCCACCATACTCGCGGTTGACTTTACATATCCCAGTACAATTGGGAGATTATTTTTTGCAACCTTAAATACTTTTTCTCCTGCCATAAATGGAGCCTTTAAAATCCATGTCCCTGTATCTTTTAGGGCTTGTATTTCCATTTGGTGTCCGGCTAAAAATATTTGTACCGAATGAATTCCTCCATTTACGGTATCTGCCACAAAATCTATAATTTTTCCACCATTGTCGTTTATAATTTTCCAAAGATCTGGTCCGTAAATATTTTTAATATCATCTATTTGTTTCTTTGTGAATTTTTTAAGAGTTTTCAGTCCATCTTTTGCAATGGGCATTAATTCTTTCCAGTTTTCTCCTAAAAATTGTGTAAATGATTCGGTATACGAAAGATTCGAAATCGCTTCGTCTACAGTATCCCATTCTTCAAAATGAAGCACTTCTCCAAAAGTTAAACGTTCATCTTTTAGGTACCTCTGTCTTAAATTATTAGGAAGGGTGGTTCTATAATCTTCATATTCTTTTGGAATTTCTTCGTTCGTATATATCGCTTTTATAACCTCTAGCCCCGCTTCGGGGGTTTCTTCTTCTCCATTTCCGACTTTTTTATTTTTTTCTCCACGTTTTAACAAAAATTCATTCCACACTTTCCAAATGCATATCGCTGCCTCTGTTTCATCTGTAAACTTGCGTGAAGATTTTAGTTGTTGCACTTGTTTTCTTACACTGTCCGGCATTTTTTCAAAATACACCTTTTTCCCTTCATCCCCTGGGTTTGTTCGGTTTGGAAAATCCCGTGGGTCACTCCTTACTGATGTATCCCACTCCAGTAAATCTTTCAGTGGAATTTCTTTCATGAGTTGACATGCTTCAAAACTATTAGGATACTTTATTAATCCTTTTCGAGAATTAATAAATCCGGCTTCTGGGGTATGTCGCATATCAGTAAGATCTGTTCCATCATGGGTTAAATCGGAAATGGCTTCCCCAATAGTTCTTCCATCGAGCAAGCGAGTATTTCCAATAGAATTATTAATGGTTACCAATGCTATACCAGCACCTACCCATTTAAATCCCTTTTTCCCTCCCATTAAAAATGCTAAAAATCCAAATGCAACCGCCGCTTCTGGGTTTTCCATGGCATAATCTTGTATTTCTGCTAAAAAATCGGTGGGGTTTTTCTTTTTCATCATCATTGCTTGGGTTTCCTCTGCTCCTATGAGTTCATTTTTTCGCTGTACAATAATATAATTTTGAATTTCTCGAATAATTCCCAGTGCATTTGAATCACCACTTATTGCGTTTTTTATAAGATCTTCTTTTGTAAGAGAGTTTGGATTTTTAAAAAACGCAAAGTCTTTATACGGATGGTTATAAATAACATTTGCTAATACACTTGTATCTACTTCAGGTTTTAATTTTCCTTCATTATTAAGCCAATTTCCAGCGGTAAAATTTGAATATTGTTGTTGTTTTTTCCAATTTTCTCCTTCTTTTGCCAAAAGGGCATCATATGCCCGTAAAAATGATGCTTTTTGAGCCGTGTTCAGCACTTCTTGTTCCTCTTGTGCTACTTCTTTTTTTAATTTTAGTTTTTTCAATTGATCTGGTGTTGCCTTTTTTAATGGATCAATATCTTCTTTCCCAAACTCTCGTTTTAAAAATTTTTTAAAGGGGTCAGAAGGATTTTGTCCATCAATAAGGGTATTATTGGCATCAAGATTTGTTGTATTTTTACTTCGTATTGTTGCATATACTATTGATAAATTATAAATAAGACTTGGATCCCTTTGTATTTCATTAAAAACAGTTGTTGAATCTTCACCATCCACTAAAACACGTTCTACCAAAAACTGTATAATTTTAGGATTACTATTCATGGGTATCACAGGCTCTGTATTAGTATCGCCATCTTTCCAGAAAATTTTATATATTTTTTGTTGTGCCACTTTTAAAAACCATTCAAATTCGTTTTGTGTACCCGTAATAGGGGTATCGATATCACTTGCAATTTTATTATTAGGCTTGTTATTTACTATGGATGTCCCTATACGTAAAAAATCGTTTATATATTCATTATCTTTTTGTGCATTTTGTACCTTTAATTTTGCTTTTTTTACCTGAAACTCTGCCGTTAAAAATTCATCTAGTGCTGTTTGATAGTCGGTAAGAGCATTGGTAATGTCAATAGCCTTGGGAGTACTAGCACTAGATACCAACGCATCTTGTGCTTTTTGTTCTAAACCTTCTCCAGTGGCTGTATCTACAAGATCCGTCAATTTTTTTTCCGCGTTTGTTTTTTGAAGATTGTGAAGACTCAGTTTAGCTTGTAAAGATTCCAAACTGAGTTGTGCGGATTGTATATTTTTTTTTGTTTGCTTCTCATTATCTTGTAAATCGATAATTTTAGGACTTGTTACGCTTGTGCCAGGAATTTTTTTAAAATCATACTTCTCAGCATCCTCTTTTTTTTGTACAATATTTGCCAGTTTCTCTAATTCGTTTAAAAAATTACGAATATTCTCTAAATCTTGCTGAAAAAGAGCTTTTCCATCAATTCCACTGGGAGGGGTGGAAGTATTATAAGAAGTTGAAAAATCTCGGTTTGAAATATGTAATTCAAGGGAATCTATGTATTTTTGTGTTTTGGAAATATCTGTCACAGAAAAACTCTTCGGATCATCTTTTTTAATTTTTAATAAATCAAAAAGATAGCTCGGGGAAGAAGGAGTAGTAAAAGAGGATGGAAGAATGGACTGGGAAGAATAAAATGATAAAAATTTTTCTATACGATCTACAGAAGACGAAATATCTAATCCCCCAGCGGTTCCAGCGGTCCTCATATCCAACATTTCATCATTTTTTGTCTCAATTTCTTTTCCATATTCTTCTGCTTCTTTTTTCCTTTTTTCAATGGCGCTTTTCAGGCGCTCCTTCGGGATATTATTTGTATTTCCTTCACTATTACGCGCGTTGTATGCGAGCGTAGCATCTGGATCAGTTGGGGTTACATTTTTCTTATTTTCATATTTATTATTTTCATACGCTCTTTGTATTGCCTTTAAAATAGGATTACTGGAAACCTCGGTATGGAAAGGAATATTTAATTTTGCATCCCCGTTTCGATATAAAGATGTTGCTTTATATCGATCAGAAAAAGTTTGACCACTCTCATCTGGATCCTCTGGTGCTTGGTCTTCCCATATTCTTCGGTGCTCTAAAAATTCACTCCCAATGTTTTTTACAAATAAGAAAGTTAGTTTTTGCCGATAAAAAAATGAAAAACTACGCATGTACTATTGGTTTTTGTGCCAAAAATTTTCATGCTATTGTACCAGTTTTATGCGCTGTATACAAGTGCATTTTCAGGCGTAAGTCTTTATTTTCTGTGCTGGCGGTGATGAAAATTCCTATTTTGATGTGCTGGAATACAAGAGGTTATTTCACTTCACTGGCAAGTGGGAAAAGTGTTCCGTCACCTCGAGGAACAAACCAATCTCTGTTTCAGACGGATCACTTCATCGTGATGACGAAAATCCTCTCATCCCGTCATTGCGAGCGAGGTCACGAGCGTGGCAATCCATCATATTACACCGGATTATAAAAATTTAAGTACCAATCTTTCCAATTTTATTTTTTTTAAAGAACCTGCTTTTATTCCTTCTGATCCAGTTGCGCCAACAACGCTCTTGCTTCTGCTTGTTGCTCATTATTACCATTATCGAGAACATAAACAAGACTTGGACGGGCTTGCTCCTTGGACCCTAAATCGAAACAAGCTTTTGCAAAATTAAGCCTGGAGGCTGGGTTGTCGTCCTTCGTGTCATGTATTTCTGGCAATTCATCGGCAGTGGTGTCCTTGTCTTGTTCAAAAAAGTCGTATCCAATCTCTCTTTTCCCTAATTCTCGATCGTGCTCATGGTTTTCGGGCATAAATAATGGATTCTCTATAAATAAGCTTCGAGCCCAGTTGCTCACCTTTTCCCAAAACACAGGGTTGGAATCCTTGTAATTTGGGGCTATTGTTTGAGCAAATTCCAAAAACTCTTGGGCTTTCATTTGAGTGTAATAGATGTCTAACAACTTGAGTTTGAGTTCATCCCTTTCCGGATGTTGCTTGATGGCTTCAATAATACATTCCTCGGCTTGACCGTAACGATAGTGTGAAAGATAGACATCTGCCTCATCTATGGGATTAACGTCATCATCTTCATGGCGTTCAGGACCATCAGATCCATCCATCCTCTGCACAGTGTATTCTACCGCTGGCAAATCTGGTGGGTCTAATTCTACCGCTAGCGAATCTGGTGGGACTAATTCTTCCTCTGGTGGGAACATCTCTTGTATTATCTCCTGTAAATCTCCTAAACTGAAAGATTTTGGAGGGGATTTTTTCTGAAAATCCAATGTTCCAAATTCAAATCCTATTTTTTTGCCAAATATTTTGTTTTTGAATATATTTATTCCTCTGTGTATGGGTGAAAGCTCTGAAAGATTCCAGTGAGCAGATCTAACATCTTTATGTAAGGACAAAAATACATTTCCATCTTTCTGAAAAGTAGCCCTATATTTGAGATCATGTATCTGAAAATCTACAATATTCGGGGAATATGTGTTGGATATGACTACCTCTCTATTAAAATAATCAGTTAAAAAATTTTGAAATGCTTGTGTGTTTTGGGTAATTGTTTCTTTTATTCCATCAAAAATTTGTTTAAATTTATCCTCCGAATAAGGGAGAGCTAAAATCTCATCCTGACTGTTTTTAGAAAGAGTATTGTTATCGTTTACTGTTATTGTAAAATCTTCCCCATAAAAACTCACATCTAATGTAAAATTATCTGTATCTCTCTTCGCTACAGAACCATTCTGCTGTATAAAATAATCGGCTATATTGTTCATCATTTCTGTTTTTTCCCGGATATTTTCTTTCCTTTTCTCCAAAATGGATTGAAATTGGGCCCATTTCATAGGCTTTTTAGGAATAATAACTTTTTTAAACTTTCCTGCCTGCTTTCTATCAGGCAAAAGGTTGTATTCTTGTATAGAAATAGTATTTGTACCGTGTACCTGTATTATAAAATTTTGCCCATAAAAACTCACATCTAATGTAAAATCTCCCCAATTTATATTGGGTTTAATAGCATTATTTCTAAAATAACCGACTATATCTTGCATCGTTTCTGTTTTTTCCTGGATATGTTTTTGCTTTTCATCCAAAATGGTTTGAAAGGCACTCCATTGAGTAGAATCTGTAGAAGTAATAACTTTTGTCAACTCTCCTGCTTTCTTCTTTTTATCAGGCAAAAGGTTGTATTGTTGTATAGAAATAGTATTTTTACCGGTTACCTGTATTATAAAATTTTCCCCATAAAAACTCACATCTAATGTAAAATTATTTATATCTCTCTCCGTTACAGAACCATTCTTTTCAAAATAATTGTCTATATTATACATCGTTTCTGTTTTTTCCTGGATATGTTTTTGATTTTCCAAAATATCTTTAAATTCCCCCCATGTAAACTGTTCAGGAATGGCACCTTGTCTAAAGTCTAGATTACCATTTGCATCAAGCGGAAAACCATTTTGATGTACAAAAAAAGTACCGGCATTTATCACTCTGATTTCAAAAGTTTGATTAACTGTCAGTTTATCACCATCCTCAACTACATTAGTCTCTCCAAAATGACTTTTTATTTGGATGATCACTTGTTCTTTTGCATTAGGGACATTTGGATCTGTGTCTAAAAATGCTTGAAAATCATCCCATGTCACCTCCGAAGGCTGACCTTTTGGGGATGAAAAGAATCTTTTTGCTCCTGTTGGCTTTACAATGTAAGGCTGGTTATCTACCCATGCCATAATAGTCGCATTTTCTTTTATGACCATTGCAATTTTTCGACCATATCTATCTATAAAAGAAGGAATAATATTATCATTTCCATTTGCATACTTTTCAATATTGAAGGGTGCTGCTGTTTGCGATGATTGGTCCTGTGCTTCTTGCGCTGGTTTAGTTTCTGCTGTTTCAGGTGATTGGTCCTGTGTGTCTTGCGCTGGGACTCCTAATTTTTCAATATATTTATTAATGCTATCTTGAAGCTCCGTAGCATGCCACAATTGGGTTTGTTGTGTACGCTCTCTTTCTTGTAGTAATTTTTTCATCTTCCTTCTGATGAATACACCCACTGCCATTCCTCCTACCGCCATCAATCCTCCTCCTGCTAATTTTTCAGCACCAGAAAAACCCTCTGAATCAGTATGATGGAGAGAAGGTTGAGGACTTACGGGTTTTTTGGAAATTTCCGGGTTAAGATAAATAACTGTATCAATATTTTCATTTAAAGAGTTATTGATTGCTTTAGAAACTTGGTCTCTGCAATTTTCAACTTGAGAATTGAGAGTGACTGCAACATGATTTATTTTATTCTGCTGTATATCATTTAAAAATTTCTTCACCTGCTCTGCAGTGTTAAGTATTATATTTTTTTCCCCATTGGTTGTTTGATCCACCGTATAGGGTGCTATTGGTGTATTTTGGTCTACATTACAAGTAGCACCTGCAATGGCATTATTTGCTATTGCTCCGGTTGTTGCCATTAATAATGCTCCTGCAAGCATGTTTCTCATATTTCTAACTCTTCCCCTTTTATTACTGAGGGGAGTATTTAATGATGACGAGGGCGAAATATGTTCGTTCATAAATAAAATATGCTATTAAGGAAGGAGGGCTTGTAATTCGGAAGTTATTACTTTGGTTTCCTCGGGAATTGCGATTAAAAGGGGCGAAAACTCTTTAAAATGAGTATTTCTTAGTATTATTGAGGAATTTCTATTGGTATTTATTATTTTGGTAGAATTTATAACTTGCAATATTTGAATGTTATCATCCGAATGAAGATTTAATTTTTGTAATTCCGATATAACTTCCTTTATTTTGTCTGGTTTTATTCCTAAACGTGTTGCAATTCTTACTTGGCGCTCAAGAAGTGTTTCT
The DNA here is from genome assembly GCA_903882825.1 of uncultured Candidatus Peregrinibacteria bacterium. GTDB lineage: Bacteria > Patescibacteriota > Gracilibacteria > CAIRYL01 > CAIRYL01 > CAIRYL01. The sequence goes on from CAIRYL010000147.1 coordinate 8,600, forward strand.
TCTGTAAGAGCCTCTTTTACTTCACTCAATATTCCAGAGTTTTTTAAAAACTCTTGAATACATGCCTTGGCATGGGACAAGTTTACAATGCTGGCGTCATCTGTTCCATTCAGCATTATTTTTGCATTTTCTGAAACCAACCCCTTATAACTCCTATCTTCATCGGAAGATTTTTTTACAAATACCGTGGTACTTCCATTATTTTTTAAAATAACCTGAAATGTATAGCCGTTTTCTAAATATTCACAAAATTCACCATTGTTTTCTTGTGTATTGCTCCAATTCATTCCTGGGAAAACACTGTTTTTATAGGCAGTGCGAAGTTCTTGTTTTTTGGTAAGAATAGCCGAGAGATCTGATATATTTTTGACAATTGGTGTGGTAATTTCTGCCTTTGTTTTAAACTCATCTTTTGGAATGTTTTCTTTTTTAATACCTGCCGCTGTTTGTAATAATTCTTTTACTTCATCGTAGGGATATGGAAGTGACCCTTTTTCCAAAAAAAAACCCAAAACACCATCTACTTTTGTAAGCCCATTTCCATCCTTAAACGCAGCTACTGTTCCATCTGGGTTCACCTGTATCGATAATTTATTTAATTCTGCCCCGTTTATAGTTCCAAAATTTTTCCAAAGTACCTCCTTTCCAAGAAAAATATCTCTTTGTATGAGCTCTTGAGTTATTGCTTGCGGTGTGCCTTGGGGTGGAATTAATTCTTTTGCTTGTTTTAACACTTCCTCAGCGTTTATAACTGATGTCAACACCTGTGGATTTACTGGCAACAAATACCCCATTTCTTGGCGTACTAAATTTATTTTTTGTTCTAAGTTTATTGTATTTGTTTTCAAATTTTTTTCTATAGATGCTTTTCTTCGATTTTGCGCATCTCTTATTACAACATCGGGATTCATACTTGAGTTAGAGGGTGGTTCCTTTAACTTCATTAGATTTTCCGGTTTCGGTTTAGAAGTTCTGGGTGGTGCCTCACTATCATCAAATTCTTTTACCAGTCTTTTTTCTAAAAACCCACATCCCCAAGCGGTATAAAAACACAAATTCCCAATGTTTTTTTTAAAAAATTGCATTACACTTTAAAAAAAATATCTGTGTATTATGCCACAATATCTATAGTTTTTCTAGAGGATTTTTTTTTATTTTTTCGCCACCGCAGTATTGCCTTTTAGGTACAAAGGATGTGTGGTCGCAATCATATCTAATCTATCAATAGATTCTTGAAGTCGGTCGATAGTACTGAGAGAAGCAATTTCCATAGAAAGTGCTTCATTTTTCGAGAGAAGTTCTGCCCGTTTTTCTTGTAAAATACGAAGTTTATAGCCCATAGTCGCGTTTTTGTTGTGATACGAAATATAAAATCCTAAAAGTATTAAAATAAGAATGCTGATCATTAAAAACATGGCAATAAGCCCCTTTTCAAGACGAACCGAAAGCGGGTTTTTACAAATCGCCGATGAAGAGAAAAGGGAATACAGAGGAAAGGGAGGAAGAAGTGCGCTTTTGAGAAAATACTCAAAAATGCAAAGTTTCAATATAATTCTCTTTCTATAACCCGTAACCGTGCGCTTCTGGCGCGGGGGTTTGCAAAAATCTCTTGTACCGAAGGCGTTACTGGTTTTTTCGTGATCACTCTAAATTTTTCCTGGGATATGGTTTTCTGGGCAGAAACGGAAGCAGAAGAAGGATATTTTTGACATTTTTGGTGCAAAGAATGTTCCGAAAATACGTGTTTTACAATACGATCTTCTAAAGAATGGAAAGCAATAACCGCCAACCGTCCTCCGGGAGCCAAACATTGTAGTGCACCCGAAAGCGCCGTTTGTAATACTTCTAATTCTCTGTTTACTACAATTCGGATGGCTTGAAAACTTTGAGCCGAAGGATGACCACCTCCATATTCTTTCAGTTTGGGCTTGGCAAGGGCAATACAATTCGCAAGATCAGTAGTACTCGAAAACAAAGATTGTTTTCTTCGTTGGACAATTGCTTTCGCAATACGTCTTGCAAAGCGCTCTTCTCCAAACTCCCACAAAATACGAGAAATCTCTTCTTCGGAAAAATAATTTACTACTGTTTCCGCGGTGAAATCTTGTGAAGGATTCATTCGCATATCCAGTGGTCCATCGTTTTTACACGAAAATCCGCGCATTGCATCATCAAAATGCAACGATGAAACACCAATATCAAACAGTATTCCATCAGCATATATGCCTTTTTCGGAAAGTCTTTTGGGAAAATACTCAAAATTTTCTGGGAAAATTGTAATATTTTCTCTCCATTTTTTTAGCCTTTCTTCCGCTATTTCACGAGCAAAAGGGTCTTGATCACACGCGAAAATAGTAAGATTCGGATTTTCTTGTAAAAAAAGTTCCGTATGACCTCCCATTCCCAGCGTGGCATCTGCCATTACCGTACATATTTTCGGACGAAGAAAGAAGAGAACTTCTTCCGGCAGAACGGAAATATGCGACATATCAGGAAAAATGAGTGTAAAAGACCAGTGTGAAAAAAAGAGAAGAGGGGATAAATTGTGGAAAACTTGTGGAAAGAATGTGCATATTTTTTGTGCTCATTTTCCCAATAAAACTTCTCATTCTCTATTCTGCCAAAAGCATTCTCTCTTGGAAATTCTTTTCTCTTGTCTTTTTCTTTTTATTGCATATTTTTTGTACTCAATATACCACTTTTTGCTTTATAATAAAAGTTTTTATTGGTATTTATATTTTTAATAAAAATAATTGAA
>CAIRYL010000148.1 GCA_903882825.1 uncultured Candidatus Peregrinibacteria bacterium
CGATCTATGACGAATACATTGTTGGAGAAAGAACGTTTGCAAAAAGATTTAGAAGAGGCAGAAAAAACTTTTACTAATTTAGAAAAACGGCTGAATAATAAAGAGTATGTTAAAAATGCTCCTGCACATTTATTGGCTGAAACACAATTACAAAAGAAAGAAATAGAAAAAAAGATGAAAGCAATACAACAAAAAAGAGAGGAATTATAAAAAATTCCTCTTGCGAAGAAACTTCCCCCATTCTTTCATTTTTTTGTCTCGCTGGCTTCATACTCTCCCGAAGGGAGGTGTGGAGCCTTTTTCCGTATATAATTTCGCTTGGCGAAAAATAGAGAGCTAGCGGAAAGTTGAAGCGCAATATTTGTTGAAAAATCTCCATTTTCCACGTGTTGGGGAACGGTAATTTCGGAATTGTACGAATGGTGTGATACTTGTAAAACCGCAGAAGAAAGAAAAGAAAATAAAAAAACGAAGGGCGAATCCATAACACTTGTAAAATTACTTTTATTTTTTACAAAAAAACTTGACAAAAGAAAGAAAGAAAGAGCAAAGTGCCACCTTTATTTTTTTACAAACTTTTTTATGGCAAAACCCACAGATAAATTAGTTGTTTCAAGTGATTCTAGTGACGCTACATGCGTAGCAGAGTTACAAAACACAAAAGCTCCAAAAACGGCAGTCGAAATTCATAATATTCTTGAGTTGATTGCCGGGATTATTGGAGGAGTAGAAAGCAAAAACCCAGTAATAAAAAGTATCAGGGGTATATTTAATGAATTGCGGAATATTCTGGAGAATAAATCTGACCCTGCCTTCATTGAGAAACAAGGTGTACTACTAGATAATCTAGCCAAAGACTGGGAAAACAAGGCGGCACAAGATGCGTTGGAAGCTTTTCACAATGCAAGTGAAATGGACCTTAATCTTAATCCAGCCGAAATAGGGGAATGTGAGAGGTTATTTAAAGCTTTACTAGAAATTCTTAATACTCAAGTAGAGACAGCAGAAGCGGTAAATGCACTTATTCCTGACTTAAATGATACTGCGAAAACAGAAAAATCTCCTCATAGCGAAGCAGAAAGGAGATTACTTCTTTCTCTTTTAAATAGAGTGGAAGCAATGATGGATGAATATGAAGACGACGAGAGTAAAAAACCAGAATATGAAGCACTGGAAACTCTTTATAGAGGTGATTTAGGAAGTCTTATTAAATATTTTAATAATCCTGCTACTGATTCAGCAAAAGATAATCATTTAATGCTGTTACGTTTGTATGAAATCAAGTTTTCTCAAATAATAAATCCAAAAAGTACTGCGGGGGAAATTAATAATTGATACAAACGCTGTCTCCATAGTTTTTGCCTCGCTGGCTCCATACTCTCCCGAAGGGAGGTGTGGAGCCTTTTTCCGTATATAATTTCGCTTGGCGAAAAATAGAGAGCTAGCGGAAATTCTGGAGATTTTTCTCCATACTTCCCGACGATATCTTTAAGAGAGCAAATTTTCTTTTATTCTCCAAACCGAAACACTCCTCCACGTTTTTCCAATGTTTCGAGAACCGTTTTTTCGAGTATTTTAATTTCTTTTTCCTCAAGCGTTCGCTCTGATGATCGAAATTCAAACGAAACCGTCACCGATTTTTTCCCTTCTTCAAGACCTTTCCCCTCCCAAATATCCATAATTTTAGCGCTCGTTACGAGCAGATTTATTTTTTCAAAATTCTTTACTAAATTTTCTACAGGGAGTCGAGTATCACACAGAACAGAAACATCATATTGAACACCTGGAAATCTGGGAATCGACTTTATTTTTTTCACTTTTCCCAAAAATTCTGTAAAAGGAGCCAGTGTAATACACACTTCACAGGTATTTTCTGGAAGATGAAATTCTTTGGCTATTTTTGGATGGATTTGGAGAATTTTTATAACCGCGTCTTTTCCTCCTTTTACCACTGCGCATCTTCCAGGATGAACAAAGGGCAGAGATGAAAAGTCTTTTGATTCAGTTCTCGTAGGAATTCCAAAACTCTCAAAAATTTCCTCCGCAATAGCTTTCGCATTATAAAAATCATCGCCTACAAATAATGCTGTTATACGATCTTCTTCCTTTTTTTCACCCTCTTTCATTTTAAAAACTTTTCCACTTTCAAAAATCCTAAATTTTTCCTGATATCGTCTATTTTTTTCTGCCGTTTCAAAAAGTCGAGGAGAAAGACTGGTACGCATAAGAGATACATCTTCAGAAAGAGGATTCTTCAGAAAAATCATATTTTCTTCATCTTTTTCGATTCCACAACGAGAAAGTAATTTTTCACCCAGAAAGGAAAATGTAATAACTTCAAAAAACCCATTAGAAACCAATACCTGAGCCACTTTTTTTTCTACTGCCCGAATCGGTAAAGTTTGATATTCAGACACTTCAATATGAGGAGAAACCGCGTGTATATTATTTAGTCCATAAATACGAGCAATTTCTTCTGCAATATCTTCTGGAATATTTAAATCGGTTCGCCACTCGGGAATAGTAAGGTTTAAAATCCCCCCATCCCATTCTCCAAAAATTTCTAAAGAGTTGAGAATTTTTAAAATTTCATCAGCAGAAAGTGTGTGCCCCAACACACGCGTAATAGTTTTGTGTGGAACCAAAATATGCTTACAAGAAAGATCTCCGAACGTTTTATGGAATATTTCACTGGTTATTTTTGCTTCTGGAAAAATTTCTAAAATCCAATTTATGGCAGAAAAAAGACCTTTTTCCGCAACAGGGAGAGCAATTCCTTTTTCATAAATAGTGGCAGCATCTGTTCTGTGACCAATGGCAATCGCCGTACGTCTAATTTTTACAGCATCATACACGGGTGCGTGTAACAACACATTTGTTGTAGAATCAACAATACCGGAGTTTTTTCCGCCCTGAATTCCACAACAATCAAAAATTGTCCCTAATTCATCCCTTAAAATAATACTATGAGGAGGAAGTATCTTTTCATCGCCATCTAAATTCACCATTTTTTCTCCTCCAGTAGTGAGTTCAAAATTCCATTTTTTCCCAACTCTTTCCCTATCAAACGCATGTAATGGCATACCCGTGTCGAACATGACGAAATTCGTAATATCTACGAGTGCATTATGTGGCTGAATACCAACAGATTTTAGAAGGCGTTGCATTTCTGGTGGAGACTGAGTTTTCCCATCTACTCCATTTATAGAAACCGCCAAATATTCGGGAACTATTTTTTCAGCGTTTGTAGGAAATGAAATGGAAATAGGAAGCGGGGTGTTCTCTGTAGGGATGTTGCATACAACATCTCTTACAGAATCTTCTTTCCACTTTGCGAGTCCACACGCCACCAATTCTCGAGCAAAACCAATATGAGAGAATAAATCAGGGCGATTGGTAATAGCAGTGTTTTCTACCTCAAAAACAATATCTTCTTCAAAAATATAATGAAAAAAAGGTGTACCAAGTGGTGCAGGTTTTTGGAGAAGAAAAATTTCTTTATTTTGAGAAGGGGCAATATGAAGCTCTTCTGTAGAGCAAATCATTCCATTGCTTTCTTCTCCTCGTATTTGTGATGCCTTAATTTTAAAGTCTCCCCATAAATTTGCCCCTACACAAGCAACAGGAACAAGCGCATCTTGTTGTAAGTTACTTCCTCCACAAACAATATTTAAAATTTCTCCATTCTCAATTTCTACTTTTACAAGATGTAAACGTTCGGCATTGGGATGGAGAGAAATTTCTTTTATTTTTCCCACCACCACATGATGGAGTCCTGCTCGAATGATGTCCATAACGGGGACACCAAGAGGTGTACTACTGGGGAATCGAAGAAGTCCTTCCTGTGTATACGATATTCCTAATTCTTCTTCGCTACAAACCATCCCTTCCGAAGATATTCCTCCTAATTTTGATACTTCAATTATTCCTCCATTGAAGAGATGTGTCCCAGGAAGTGCAATAGCATACACTTCTTGTTCTTGGAGCGGGAACACGCTCCCAAAAACTACTACTTTTTCTCCATAAATATTTCCCAATGAAAAAATTCCCTTGTGGAGCTTACTATTGTCAGAAATTTTTTGAAAAGAAAGAAGTTTCCCCGTAACTACGGTTTGAAGAGAATCATAAGAAGAGTGGATAGCATCCACTTCCGCAGACTTTTCTGTTAAAATTTCCGCAATACGAGAAGGATTTTTTTCAAGAAGGGTAACATGACGCTGAAGCCAAGAAAGAGAAATGTTCATGGGAAAGGAAAAATAAAATATTATGAGCTTTTTTGAACACCATCATAACAAGAAAAAGAAACACTTTCTAGTACAGAGCTGAAGCTCTATTTTTTTGATTTTTTCGCCAAAAAGTCAAACCATGCTTCATCTCCTAGGACATCGGCAATAAGAAAAATATCTTTATCACCGCGTCCACTTTGGTTCACCACAATAATTTGGTCAGGGCTCATTTTTGGTGCGCATTTCATGGCCTGAGCCCATGCATGGGAACTTTCTAGTGCGGGGATCATTCCTTCTTTTTCCATTACTTTTTTTAGAGCATCAATGGCTTCATCATCTGTGGCATAGGTATATTTTACTCTTCCAGATGCATGTAAAAAGGCATGTTCGGGACCTATTCCCGCATAATCTAATCCTGCCGAAACCGAATGCGTAGAAGAAATTTGCCCGTCTTTATTTTGCAAAAAAATACTTTTATAGCCTTGTACAATCCCAGTTCTTCCATTTTTTCCAAAAAATCGTGATGCGTGTTCGTCTCCTTCTATCCCCTTTCCTCCTGCTTCTACACCTATCAATTCCACTGCATCCTGTAAAAAATCATAAAAAATTCCAATAGAATTTGATCCGCCTCCCACACAAGCAATAATTTTATTGGGAAGTTTCCCTTCCGCTTTTAAAATTTGTTCTTTCGTCTCGCGTCCAATAATACGTTGAAATTCTCGTACCATTTCCGGGAATGGTGCGGGTCCTAGTGCCGAACCAATCATATAGTGAGTATTTTCAACATTCGTTGCCCAATCACGCAATGCTTCGTTTACGGCATCTTTGAGGGTTTTAGTACCGCTTGTTACGGAAACTACTTTTGCACCCAAGCGTTCCATCCAAAACACATTTGGGCGTTGCCTCGCAATATCATCCTCACCCATATACACGGTACAATCAAATCCCATTTTTGCGCATACTGTTGCCACCGCTACTCCATTTTGTCCAGCTCCTGTTTCGGTAATGATTCTCTTTTTTCCCATGCGTTTTACCAAAAGCGCTTGTCCCAAACAGTTATTAATTTTATGAGCTCCTGTATGATTGAGATCTTCTCGTTTGACATATATTTTTGCTCCACCAAGCTCTTTTGAAATATTTTCTGCAAAATACAAAGGAGAAGGACGCCCAATATATGTTTGGGCGAGATGTAAAAATTCTTTCCAAAATTGTTCATCCTTTTTGGCTTCTTCCCAAACTTTTGCAAAATCGTCAACAGCAGGAATTAAAACCTCAGGAATATATCGACCTCCAAATTCTCCAAAATAGCCTTTTAAAAAGTTCATAATTATAAAAAACACTAAAACAAGAATAGCAGATTTAGTAGTAAAAAATATATTTTATGTACTCCTCTAGATTTTCATTAAAAGTGGAATAGAACGAATGAAAATCTACATTTCTCATCTCTCCTCTAAAAAGTTTTACAAGTTTTCATCCCGAAGCAACTCTTTCTTTCTTCGTTTTAATATGTTATAATAAGCATATATAACTCTTGATGTACATAACAAATGAAAATACAAAAATATTATTTTTGGCTTCATAAAAAGTTTTTTAAATATACTTTTAGAATTATTTTTACAATTTTTTTAGTAAGTGCTTTTGGAATTTCATACGCAACCAATGAAGAAGACGGTGGAAGAATTTATGAGCACTGGATGAATGCTATTTTTTCCGCTCTCCCAAATGATTTTTCAACCGCAACTACAACCGGAACTGCAAAAAAAGCAAATACACTCGTAGATACAAATGGTACATTTTCAGCAGTGGTAGGATATCAAAAATTTGGATTAGGAGATAAGGTTACGGCTCAAAATTTTATAACTTCCACCGCTCATGAAACCGTTCAAATATCTGGTGTTCATCCAAAAATGCGTATTTCAGGGACAACAGGAAACCCAGAACTGCAACTAGAAAACGAGTTAGGACACGATTCTGTTTATTTTGATACAGGAACAAATGAATTCCGAGTTTGGACACAAAATAGCGGAGGAGGACAAAATGGAATAATTCTCACTCCAGAAAAAATAAGGTTCCCAAAAGGTGCAACATTAGAAGGAAAATCTCTGGCACTTTCGTTTGATTGTGTGAATGATGGATACGGGAATCAAACTTTTTTAAAAGGATTTGATGATTCTGGGAATGCTATTTGCGAAAAAGCGAGCATTTATGATTGGACAAGAGAAGAGTTTGGAGCATGTACAAAAGTAGGACTTACATGCATTAAGGAACGAACCGTCCTCTGTAAGGACCAAGACGAAAAAACTGTTCCAGATATTCTTTGTGCATCTCAAAATAAATATTTTCCAAACCCACCAGCTTCAAAACGTACGTGCCCTGCCTATATGTGCCCATAAAATAAGCGCAAAATACAAAAAGAACCTTTTCTCTTTTTTTGTATCTCGTATACCATAAAGGAGGTTTTTTAAAATATGCCTCGAATTTATCTCGATCACTCGGCAACAACGCCCCTAGATTTTCAAGTTTTAGAGACAATGATGCCCTATTTTTCAAATATTTTTGGAAATCCTTCATCAGTATACCAAGAGGGACAAACAGCGCGTGAAGCCATTGACGATGCAAGATTTCTTATTTCCAAAATTTTAGGATGCCCTTTAGAAGAAATAATATTTACGAGTGGGGCAACTGAATCAAATAATTTAGCAATAAAGGGGGTTTTATCATCTTGGAAAAAAAGAAATCCAGGAAAAATTCCACAAGTAATTACGAGTAGCATTGAACATTCATCCGTTAAAAATGTATTTCAATTTCTAGAAGAATCAGGGGAAATACATGTTCATTGGATTCCTGTAGATTCATTCGGCATCCTAAAAAAAGAAGATTTTCAAAAAGTAATACAGGAAGATATTGCGCTTGTTTCCATTATGGCAGTAAATAATGAAGTCGGGAGTGTTCAGCCAATACCTTCCATTGGGAAAATGTGCAAAAAATATGGCGTTCCGTTTCATACCGATACCGTACAATGCCCTGGGGTTTTTGATCTTCAAAGAGAATATAGTCATTCAGACCTTCTTTCTTTTTCCGCACATAAATTTTATGGACCAAAAGGCGTAGGGATATTAAGGGTGAAAAAAGGGACACAAATAATGGCAGAAATTTTAGGCGGAGGGCAGGAGCGAAGTTATAGATCTGGAACAGAAAATGTTGCAGGAATAGTCGGGATGGCAGAAGCCTTCCAAAAAATAGAAAGTATGCGTGCAGAAGAAACAAAACGCATGAAAATTCTTCAAGAGTACGGGATGAAA
>CAIRYL010000149.1 GCA_903882825.1 uncultured Candidatus Peregrinibacteria bacterium
AAATCTTTGCTCTATTCTCCCAAATCTTGAATTAAAAATGGGGATGAAAACCGTCGGAAAAGAAAAATTAAAAATGATCACTGATCTTTCGATTTTTGTATCAGAACGAGCGAATTTTTCTGCATCCAAAAACCTTCCTTTTGTTGGAAAAACTGCATTTGCTCATAAAGGAGGAATCCACGTTTCTGCTGTCCAAAAATTTCCACATTCATACGAAGCCATTACCCCAGAATCGGTTGGAAATCATCGACGAATCACTATTTCTGATCTTTCTGGAAAATCAAATATTGTAGAAATAGTAAAAAAAATAGGAATAGATCCAAAAACTCTCAAAGATGATTTTTTCACTAATATTCTTCAAGATATTAAATCACTCGAAAAAGAAGGTTTGCAGTTTGAAGGAGCAGAAGGCAGTTTTGAACTTCTTTTATATCGTTCTTTCCCGAACTTTATTCCACCATTTACGGTACAAGATTTTTTTGTACACACTTCAAAATTTGAAGAAACAAAAGAATTTCCGGTAGAAGCAACCATAAGCGGAAAAATCGGAGAAATTCTTTTCCATACCGCCGGGTTTGGAAACGGACCAGTAGGAGCACTAGATGATGCTCTTCGGAAAGGACTTTTCCCACAATATCCCCAAATATCCCAAATGAAACTCATTGATTTTAAAGTACGCATTACCGATGTAGACGCAGGAACTTCCGCAAAAACACGAGTATTTATTGAAAGCACTGACGGCACAAACACTTGGGGAACAGTGGGATGTTCACAAAATATTATTGAAGCCTCTATGAACGCTTTAGTGGACTCATTTTTATATTTTTTACACCAAAAAAATAAAGAGGAAAATAATATTTTTTAAAAATTACAAACAGTAAGAAAAGAAGAAAAAAATAAATATTTTTTAGTATTGACAATATACCATATACCCTATACTATAGGGTCATATGACTGATACTCAATTACAAAATAGGGAATTTAATAAAAAAGCTCATAAAGCAGTAAATATTGCTATGGGAAGTATTGCTAAAATTCCTGATATGATTGCAGAAAAACGCTATTGCCCAGAAATTATTCAACAAATTGACAGTGTTATTGGACTTTTAAAAAGTGCACGAACAGAACTTCTCCGAGGGCATCTGGATTCATGCGTTGCAGAACAAATAAAATATGACAAAGAGGGTGCTGTGCGAGAACTCCTGAAAATTTATAATATGCAATAATTGCATTTTTTATTCTTTTTTTTCGTATGTATGTCTAAAATATCGCTTCCTCTCGCCATTTCATTGATGATTATTATAGGTATTATAGGGCTTGGTATTGGATATTCCATTACTCCAGAATACAAACTGAATATGTATGATAAAACACAAATGGACCTTGGAAAACCAGATAGATGGCTCGATTTGCGCTATATAGATGCGATGATTTCTCATCATAGAGGTGCCATGCTTTTGGCGGAACAAATTGCACCTATGACGCAAAGAACAGAAATAAAAGAACTTTCTGCAATGATCTTAAAAAATGAGCCAGGAGCTATTGCAGAATTATATGAGTGGAAAAAAAATTGGTACGGAGATACCCGCACAGTAAAAGACCCTACGGTTCC
>CAIRYL010000150.1 GCA_903882825.1 uncultured Candidatus Peregrinibacteria bacterium
ATGACATAATGCAGCGTCGCTTACCACTCGATAAATTCAAGTATTAAAGCGAACAAGAGAGGAAAGAATCAGAAGGGGAACAAAAGGGTTGAATTGTGCGATCTAAAAATCCTTATACTGTAGTTTTCATACAACATTGAACTTTACAATTTGATATTTATATGTTTTTATACTTTCCTTGTAACTAATAATAATGCGAACTGCTGAAGACCTCAACAGAGCGATTGAAAAGCGAACTGGTATTTCGGATGCACTATGTATTCTTACTAGATATTCAATGCCGCTATTTGGCTGTCCTGATTTAAAAGGTTCAAGAGACCGTTTGGCTGCACTTTTGGGCACTGAAGCAGTTGACCTTCCTACTTTGGAATTAAAACGTGCAATAAATTTTTTGATGCCATCAACAACTGATTTTGGAAGGAGCTGGGTTGGCGAAAGTGTAGCAAAATTTGTAAAATCTCCTGATCCTAGAATTGTGACTCTTGGTTGCTCAACCGGATTAGAAGTTTATTGGATTGCCCATTTCCTAAAAGGGCAGAGCCTTTTATCTGAAAGAGGGAAAATAATGGGTGTTGATGTGAACGAAAGTGCTTTGAAAATAGCACGGAGTGGTGAATATGATAAAAAAAATTTTGACATGAGTTTTTATGATGAAGAGTCTGGGGCTATCGAAGCATTGACTATTGATGAAGAGAAGCAGAGAGTCAGATTTCGTTCCGATTTAAAACCTCATGTCGATTTTGCACAGGGCAATCTTATAAATTTAAGATCATTAGTGTCGCTTGGTTTAGAAGGTATGGATATTGTAGTTTTGATGAATGTGTTGAAATATATGAGTCCATTTGCGCAGCAAAGAGCTTTGGCTAATGTGAAAAAAATATTACGTGAAGGTGGTATCTTTTATACGGACGGATACACTGGTGATTATTTACTTGCAGGGCACGATTCTTTTGTTCCTGTTGATGAAAATCAAGGTGCGTTTAGGTGTGTAAAATAATAATTCGTTTTTGGAGAAAACACCTCTTATTTCCTCATTAAAACAAAAATCCATTTCTTTTTTAAATTCTTCAACAAAATTTCTATTTGATAAAAATATTAAAAAATATGTTACCTAACTCGTAAATATACGAAGTATTTTCTTCTTTAAAAATTCAATAAAAGAATCGAACTTTGTATTGGGAGAAATGCTTTTTGTGGTACTGTATTTTTAGATTTTTTTCATGGCATATTCTGAGCCAAAAAACGAAATTTTCAGGCTTTTCTTGGAATCTCTTTGGAAAACGGATTCTTTCAGGAGTGCTCTCTTTTGCGCTTGTGTTTCCAATGCTCGTAGAATGGCGACCTCTTACTGTTTCTGCTTCTAAAGAAAATGAATATGATCTGGTGGCAATTTTAATCCCGGAAGAAATATATGAGCTCGGAAAAGAAGATAATACCAGTACTCTTACCGGAAAAATTTATCGATATGCACAAGATATTCAATTAGCACTCCCTCGTACCAAAGCACTCGTGCTTCCCATTCCACAAAAAAATGCTTCACCATCACAAATTTATAGTGTTTTAGAAAAATTGTACCTCGAAGGACAAACGAGAGGATCTGATCATTATAAACTTCGTGGAGCAATTTTTTTAGGAAATATACCTTTACCAGTTATTTCGGACGGAAAATATGAAATAACCAGTGTTTTCCCGTATACTGATTTTGAAAATACTGTTTTTACATGGCAATCTAGCAGTGAGCTTTTTATGAGAAACAATTCTGCAAATAGCCCTCATGCAGAAATTTGGCATGGCGTATTAAATGGCAATTTAGAAGAACTTTCTGCTTTTTTTGAAAAAAACCATACCACTCACGAAAAAATAAAAAATGGAGAAATGCCAGCCGACGATAGCGTTTTTTTTGCAGATCTCACTGCAGAATCCGAAAGAGTTTTTAATGAACTTTTAGGACAATATAATGCTCGCCAAACTTTTGCAGAAGATTTGGCATACTACCGCTACAATAAACATCTGTATCAGCGTGTTTCTGAAGCGTTTTCTCATAATATTAATCCTTCAGAAGGAATAGATGATGATAAAGACGGGAAAACAGACGAAGATCCCATTGATTTAAAAGATAATGACGGAGATGGAAAAATAGATGAAGATGACGGAAATGGATTTTTAGGAATTGATAATGATGAAGATGGGAAAATAGACGAAGATGAACGAGATGGAAAAGACAACGACAAAGATGGAAAAACAGATGAAGACCCCAGCACTTCTCCTTTTTCTGCCATGTTGGAAGAAAAAGGTGGAATTTCCATTCCCGATACAAAAACAAAAGAACAAATAGAAAAAATGCTTCCCGCGTATCCTGAGGTTTCCAAAAGTTATGTACAAGATTCTTTGGTATTTATTGAAAATTCCGGAAGATGGGATGGAAAAACTTCGAGCACGGTTCCAGAGCTTATATATCTCATGGATACCCTTACCAGTGAAGTATTAAAATCTGTAAATACCAAATGGGAGACAGAAATAGAAAAAATAGTTCAGCAAGATTGGCAAAAAAATGTACGCGTTATTACCAGTGCCGTATACGAATACCCCAAAGGAAAACTTTCCATTCCGGTATATAATTACTTTCATGGAAAAGAAACCATCTCTATCAATACCGCAGAAGAATGTTCGTATTTTCGGGGATCGCCCAGAACCGAC
>CAIRYL010000151.1 GCA_903882825.1 uncultured Candidatus Peregrinibacteria bacterium
AGATTTCAAAAAATTCAGGAGTATTTTGATTCATAAATATTGTCCCATTTTTCATTACTTCAATACTCAAAACACCAGCTTTTGTTTCTTGGGTATATTTACCAGTTTGTATACGATTGAGCTTCAACATAAGAAAAAAAGTTGCAATAGTCGCATGACCACACAAATCAACTTCTCCACTTGGAGTGAAAAACGTTACCTTGAAATCCGCTTTATCGGATTTTTCAACAAAAGCTGTTTCTGAAAAACCAATTTCTTTAGCAATTTCTTGTCTAGCTTTGTTTGATAGTTTTTCAGTATCAAATACAACCCCTGCAGGATTTCCTCCTTCTGTATTTTTTGCAAATGCATTTAGTGTGTAATACTTCATTTTAATTTGATAAATACGCTTAGCTGGCTCCATAGTTTTCGCAAAGTGAAACTGTGGAGCCGTTTTACAAGTAATGCTCCACAGCCCCTTTGGGGACTATGGATCCAGCGGGTTCACTCTACCCTACGGGCTGAAGCCACGGGATTTTCTTCGCTACTACGTAGCAAATTCATCCCACGGAATGGAAATAAAAAATTCTAAAGATTTGATTCATTAGAAGGAATTTCAAATTTGCATACTTTAACAAAACTCCATCCTAATTGAGTTATTAAAATTAAACCTTTTTTCATATGAAGTGCAGCATAACTAGAATCTTTTGCGTCTTCTTCATCACCTTCCCCATTGTTAATTAATTTAAGCCTTAGAAGATTATCAGTAATTTCTTCATACTCTTCATCAGAAATATTAAGATTTTGAATAAATGATTTCTTTTTAACCCCTCTTTTTTTTATATCCGAATTTGGATTATTAATCTTTTCAAGATTTAATGCATTAAACAATATTTCTAAAAACAAGACTTCTTTTTCTGAAAGTTGTTTTAAGATTTCTGGATAATTACTATTTACTCTTTCTTTATTCGTAGATGCATTTGCTAACATATTTGCCCACATTTCTCGTAAAAAACTACTATCTTCCAATCCTGCATTTTCAATAATAGAAACTGCTGTTTTCATTGGTATTTCATGCCTTCCAGTTTGTTCTTCTATTAATTTTACTTTTTGTTCAGCCAAAGATAAAGTTTTAATTGTATTCTTTTCAATTCGCTCACCAAAAAACATTGCGCTAATTTTAGCTCCTACATCTCGTATCAATGAACGATTAGCAAAATTTTCCGCAAAGCTCTTATCTATTGTTTCCACTTCTTCAGAATGACCGATAACTAATCCGCCACAACTTAAACCAGTTGTTTTTTTTACTTTGTGATCAGGCATAATTATATAAAAAGTTAAAAATTACCCTTCAATTCCCGGCACCGGAAACCGCATATTTAACTCTTTTACCGCCTTGGCAATTTCTGCCAATTTTGCGTCGTTTTCTCGGTTTTTTACTGCCTCCATCATAAATTGTGCCACTGTTCTAAATTCTGCTTCCATAAATCCTCGCGTCGTCATGGCTGGTGTTCCAAGCCGGATTCCAGAAGGATCCATAGGTCCTCGGGGATCATCTGCAATGGCGTTTTTATTAAGGGTAATATGTACTTTGTCTAAAACCGTTTCTACTTCTGATCCGGTTGCTCCCCAACTGGTTACCGTGTCAATCAGCATCATGTGGTTATCGGTTCCGCCAGTAATAAGCCGTGCACCATTTTTTAAAAACTCGTCTGCCATGGCTTTGGCATTAGCAATAATATTTTTTGCATACACTTGAAATTCAGGTTTGAGTGCTTCTCCAAAAGCTACCGCTTTCCCAGCTATAGCGTGCATGTGTGGTCCTCCTTGAAGTCCTGGAAAAATCATTTTATCAATGGCTTTTGCATGTTCTTCTTTGGCGCAAAGAATCATTCCTCCTCGTGGACCACGAAGTGTTTTGTGGGTGGTGGTGGTCACAATATCAAATCCAAAATCGAATGGATTGTTCAGCTGTTTCCCGGCGATAAGTCCTGCAATATGCGCCATATCCATCATGGTTATGGCACCTACTTCGTCGGCAATGGCTTTAAATTTTGAATAATCCAGTTCCCGCGGATATGCCGAAAATCCTGCTAAAATTATTTTTGGTTTGGTTTCTTTTGCTGTTTGTAAAAGAGCATCATAATCAATTTCTCCCGTTTCAATATTTTTCATTTTATACCGCACAAAATTGTACAGTTTTGCCATTTTAGTAACCGGATGCCCATGAGAAAGGTGCCCTCCGTGGGAAAGATCCATCCCCAAAACAGTATCTCCCAAATTTAAAAGTGCCGAATATACGGCTTCATTAGCAGGACAACCGGAATGCGATTGTACATTTACGAAATTTGCTCCAGGAAATAATTTTTTTGCTCGTTCTATTGCCAACGTTTCCACAATATCTGTAAATTCTTGTCCACCATAATACCTTTTTCCAGGATACCCTTCGGCGTATTTATTGGTAAAAACACTTCCTAAAACTTCTAAAACAGAAGGCGAAACATAGTTTTCCGACGCAATAAGTTCCATACCTTCGGTTTGGCGTTTTTCTTCGCCAAGAAGTGCGGTGTATACTTCTTTATCCACTGTTTCAAAAATTGCTCTAAAATTCATACAAAAGGGTGAAAAATGAAAAAATTAAAATTGAACAACTCCTTCTTTAAATTTTTTTTGAAGGATTTCTTTTTGTGCTGTTGAAAACTGATCGGAATAAATACCAAGGTATTCGAGATTCTTCAAATTTTCTATTTCTACCGGAAGAGTTTTAAAATTGGTTTCCAATAATTCCAAAGCTTTTAAATTGGTGAGTTTCCCAATTTCTGGAGGCAAATTCTTCAGTTTATCATTTTCGGATATATCTAAATATTCTAAATTCGTTAGATTTCCAATTTGAGAGGGAAGAGTAATAAGTTTATTTCCCGCTATAAAAAGACCTTTTAAATATGTTAAATTCCCAATTTCAACTGGCAGAGTTTTTATTTTATTCCATCTCGCATCTAAATATTCAAGATTTTTCAATTTCTCTATTTCGGCAGGGAACGTAGTTATTTTGTTTCCAGTAATATCTAAATATTGAAGGTTTGTAAAATTTCCTATTGTAGAGGAAATTTTTTTAATTCGCTTATCGTTGGCAAAAATACAAATAATTTCTCCTTTATCATTTTTTGCGACTTCACTTCCCGTAATAATTTTCCCAAAAGTTTGCTTTAAAATCACCTTCTCTTCTTTTGTTAATACTGTTTTTAATTCTCCTATATTTCTTTGTTCTACACATTGTGGAGTTACAAATTCTACTACTGCAAAATATCCTCCGCCTGCAAGAGTAGAATTTGGTGCAAAAACAAAGACTAAAGCCAATGTTACAATACCAAACAAAATACGAAAATTCATACAAAAGGGTGAAAAATGAAAAAAAATAGATTTTAAAGATGATTCTTCTAAAAAAGCTATTCCATCTTGTCCCATATTGCCAAAAGCAAAAAAAAGAAGAAAGGATTTTTTTAGATTTTAGTATCCATGACTGCAGTTGTAAAAGGGACTTCATCGTCAGTAGTAGTCCACAAAACAACACGCAATCCACTCTGTACGTTATCCTTTATTATTCTTATAGTAGCATTTCCATAGTCTTCTGGTGTCATCTCAGATTCTATACAATTTCCTGTAATCCGCTCTCGCTTGAATTGTTGAAGTATATTGCTCTCAACCTGTATTTCTCTCTTATCTCCATTAAATACTGCGCAATACCAATTATTTACAGGTGACAAACCTAAATCCTCTGGAGTTTCCCATTTATGAGTATTAGCAGTTTGTGGTTTTTCTCTATTTATTTGTTGTCTGCGCAAATACTCTGCCCACTCAGGATTGAGAGAATCGAGAGGATTTGGATGTTCAAACACATACCTCTCGTTAGTAAAATATTTTGGCTCCCCTGCTGGAACAGTCCATTCTTCAGGTCTATCACTGGACACATTATTTATATTTCTAGATCGAAAAATTTTTTGTTGGTTCATAAAAAAGGGATAAAAAAATGAAGGTGGCACTTTGCGTCTTCTTTTTCTTTTTGTCAATTTTTTTTATACTTTAAAAATTTAAGTATTACACCAAAAAAAATTTGCAAAAGTGATGTTCCGTCATTCTTAAGCCCTGCGAATTCAAATTATAAGCCATTTTCAGTGTTCGGTTCTTGAAAATCTTTCATTTTTACAGACATTTCTTCCGTACGTATTTCCACTTTTCCTTGTGTGCATCCTATTTTTACACGATCTCCTTCTTGTATTTTCCCTTCTATTATTTGCATTGCTAATTCGTCTACCACTTCGTGCTCAATTACTCTTTTCAGTGGTCGTGCACCAAAAGCCCTATCGAATCCTTTTTCTGCTACATAATTTTTTAATGCATCACTCCATTCTACCGTAATATTTTTAGAAAAGAGCCTGTTTTCAATAATTTGCAATTGAATGTCAACAATTTTTGTAATGTTCTCGTGTGAAAGAGCAGAAAAAATAACGGTTTCATCAATTCTATTTAAAAATTCTGGTCTAAAATAATTTCTTAAAATTGTATCAATGGCGGTTTTTACTTCTTTTGTATCACTTTTTTCATTCGTAAAAATTTCAGAACCAAGATTGGAAGTCATAATAATAACGGTATTTTTAAAATTTACCGTTCGTCCTTTACTATCAGTTAAATGCCCATCATCAAGAATTTGCAAGAAAAGTTTAAAAATATCTGGATGTGCTTTTTCCACTTCATCAAAAAGCAGTACCGCGAATGGTTTTCTTCGAACCGCTTCGGTGAGGCGTCCTCCTTCCTCATATCCCACATACCCAGGAGGCGATCCAATTAGTTTCGCCACCGAATGTGGTTCCATATACTCACTCATATCAATACGAATCAAAGAATCTTCATTGGTAAATAAAAATTCTGCCAACGCCCGCGCGAGCTCTGTTTTTCCAACGCCTGTTGGTCCTAAAAATAAAAAAGAAGCCAATGGACGCTTTGGATCAGAAAGTCCTGCACGTGCTCTTCGTACCGCATTTGCTACCGATTTTAATGCATTTTCTTGTCCTATTACTCGTGCTCGTAATACATTTTCTAAAAGAGAAAGCTTTTGAGATTCAGAAGAAATCATTTTTTGAACTGGAATTCCCGTCCACCTCGACACCACTTCGGCAATTTCTTGTTCGGTAACTTCTTCGCGAAGAAGTGGATTTTCTCCATTTAAAACGCGATGCATAGCACCATTTTCTTCTATCATTTTTTCTAACTGTGGTAATTCTCCATATCGAATTTCCGCTACACGAGCAAAATTTCCAGATCTTTCTTCTCGTTCGGCTTCCATTTTTAATGTATCTATTTTCTTTTTTGCCATCCGAATTTCATCCACACCCTTTTTTTCATGTTCCCAACGCAAAGAAATTTTTTGAAATTCTTCTTTTTTGGCGTGCATTTCTTTTTGTAAGTGTTGTAATTTTTCTGTTTTTTGAATATCAGACGGAGAAATATTTGAAATGGATTTTGAAGAAAACTCTTTTTCCAGGGCTTTTTGCTCAATTTCCATTCGTCTAATTTCTCTTTCGAGCGTATCTAATACTTCTGGCTGACTTTCGAGTTCCATTTTCAGCGCACTGGTAGCTTCATCCATTAAATCAATCGCTTTATCGGGAAGTTTTCGATCTGGCAAATACCGAGCCGAAAGCGTCACCGCCGAAACAATCGCATCATCTCGAATACGCACTCCGTGGTGTACTTCATATTTTTCTTTTATCCCTCGTACAATAGCAATTGTATCTTCAATACTCGGTTCTTCTACCATAACCGGCTGAAATCGTCTTTCTAATGCAGAATCTTTTTCAATATATTTTCGATATTCAGCCAATGTGGTAGCACCCATAACCCGCATAGTTCCTCGCGCGAGTGCTGGTTTTAAACTATTTCCAGCATCCATGGCACCGTCTCCACCTCCTCCGGCTCCTACACTGGTATGAATGTCATCAATAAATAAAAGAATTTCTCCGTGTGAATCTTCTACTTCTTGTACAATAGATTTTAATCGTTCTTCAAACTCACCACGATATTTTGTTCCCGCCAAAAGTGCTCCCATATCGAGCGCCATAATACGTCTTTTTTTTAGTGTTTCGGGAACATCACCCGCAATAATTCGTTGCGCAATTCCTTCTACAATAGCGGTTTTCCCCACACCAGGGTCTCCCACTAAAACTGGGTTATTTTTTGTACGACGAGAAAGAATTTGCAAAGTCCTGCGTACTTCACTATCACGTCCAATTATCGGATCCATTTGAGATTTTTTTGCCATTTCCGTAAGATCTTGTGCATATTTTTGAAGCGCATTCATGGTCGATTCGGGGTTGGGCGTTGTAATTTTTCGAGAACCACGAATTTTTTGCAGTAGAGACAAAAAATCTTTTGTCCTTATATCTAATGATAACAAAACCTCTTGCGCGGAATTTTTTGTATCCACCAGTGCCAAAAGTAAGTGTTCAACCGATAAAAAATCATCCCCCATTTGTTTTTGAAATTTTTCAGCACTTTCAAAAATATGTTGAAATTCTCCATCTAAATTCCTCTGGACGGTGCCTGAAACGGTGGGTAATTTCCGTAGAGACGCATTGCAATGCGTCTCTACAGCGGAAACATCTTTCCCCATTGCCTGTAGAAGGTTTTGTATAATGGTATCTTTTTGCACTATAAGAACCCGAAGAAGGTGGAGTGCCATCACACTTCCATGCGAAAGCTCTTTTGCTAAATATTGTGCATTTTGAAGTGCTTCTGCCGTTTTTTCTGTAAAAGTTTGTTGATTCATAAAAAATAGAAAAATTAGCACTCTTAATTATAGAGTGCTAATTTTGAGGATGTCAAATAACAAATATTACTTTTCTTTTCCCTTCATAACCATAAAGTATAACAGTGGGAAAATAAGAAGGCTTAAAACCGTAGAAAGAGAAAGCCCAAACACAATTGCCCATGCTAAACCAGACCATACCGGATCGGAAACAATGGTAAGATTTGCCAAAATAGCGGTTAAGGAGGTGAGGACAATGGGCTGAAGACGGATTCTTCCGGCTTCTACAAGAGCGTTTTCGAGAGTCATTCCTTCTCCTTTTTTATATTCATAATATTCTAAAAATAAAATTCCATTTTTTACCACCAGCCCAATAAGTGCTATAAATCCTATTAAAGCCGTTGCTGTAAGATAAATATTTAAAAAATCTAGAAAAATAAACCCTATTAAAATTCCAATAAGCGCCAGTGGAACAGTAATCATAATCAGTGCACTCGAAACAAACGATCGAAACTGTGCCACGAGCAATACATACACTAAAAATGAAGCCACCATCATTGCGATTCCTAAATCTCTAAAATTCTCCAGTGTCATTTTCCATTCCCCTCCCCACTCTATACGGTATTTTTCGCCACTGGGAAGTACATACGAAATTTCAAAAAGATTCCAACTCTCTACTTGTCCATTTTGTGGACTATAATCAGATATAAAAAATTGCAAAAGATCAATAACCGCATATATTACACTTCTATTCCCCATTTCTGCCGTAACAATTGTGGTTTTTTCCCGTTCATCTGCAAAAATAACAGAAGAATGTTGTTCCTTTTGTATATGCACTACGCTCATTAATGGTACCATTTCTCCTTTTATATTTTTAACACTGATAGAAGAAATATTCTCCATTTCTTGGCGTTTATTTTTTGGAAAAGAAAGCTCTATAAATGCCATTTCTTTCTGATTTTTTATGTAATATTGCATAACTTTCTCTGGAGAAAGTGCAATTCGTAAACTTATGGCAATATCTGCTACTGAAATCTGAGCAGTACGTACCAAGTCATAATCTACTTCGTACACTACTTTCTCAAATGCATTTTCAATACTCGTATCAGTATCTACTACTGCTTCTGTTTGTGAAAATTTATGAGCAATATCATTCGCTATTTCTTCCCGAATTTCTGAATTTTCTCCTTTTATTTTTGCCAACAAAGTGGCGGTTACCGGTGGACCAGGAGGATCTTCTAAAAATTTTAAATGAATATTTTTCAAATCTGGGCATGCGAACAAACGACTTTCTTCTGAATTTCCGCCATTAGGAA
>CAIRYL010000152.1 GCA_903882825.1 uncultured Candidatus Peregrinibacteria bacterium
AAAATCATTTTTCCAAATATTTTTTCCGTCCACAATTCCTAAAGAAAGTATTTTTTCTTTCGGGAATTGAGAAAGCATTAAAATAACCTCTTCTTCTCCAGAAACGGCATCATAATGCAAAATATCTACCGGTAAAGAAAGAAATGTATCCATGTTTTCTTGAAGTTCTCCTCCATGTGTTGCTACCAAAAGACGAACTTTTGGAACCGCTAATTTCAGAGTTTTATATACTTCTCCATATTCAGTTTTTATATCATCATCTAAGTCTATAGCCAGACAAGGTTCATCAAATTGAATTATTTTAGCGCCCAAAGAACTAAATTTTTTAACAATTTCAATGTATACGGGGAGCAAATTTGGAAGTAAAGAAAGAACTGGGAAATCTTCTCCTACAGTTTTTCCAAGTAATAAAAAAGAAATCGGTCCGAGAAGTACTGGTTTTGTCACGATTTCTAAATTCATGGCTTCCATCCACTCGTCGAATGGTTTTACAGAAGAAAGTGAAAAGGTTTGATTTTTTGTAAATTCTGGAACAGAGTAAAAAAATTTAGTGTTTAAAAATTGTTTTTCTTCCAATCCACATATTTCAGAATGATGAGAATTTTCTTGAGAAGGAATTCCTCGTGCCAAGGCAAAAAAAAGATCTGTATTCACATTTCCCCCATCCCATGCAAATCGCTCAGGGATAGCCCCTACCATTGCTATGGTATCTATACATTGGTCACATAATGAAAAATCGTTGGAAGGGATAATCTGAATCCCTTTTTCTTTTTGAAGGATCCAATTGGCTTTCCGAATTTCTTGTGTAGTATTTAAGAGTTCGTGAAGGGTATTTTCACCTTTCCAATATTTTTCTAAAGCAAAACAGAGCTCTTTATGTTCTCCTATTCTGGGAAAACCAAGATTTTGAGTGGTAATCATTAAAAAAAAGAAATCTTTTCCTATTGTAGCGGGTTTTTTAATAAATACCAAACCTTACCAAAAATAATCACAAAAGAAGTATTGCTCCGGAAGTTTTTAAAATATGAAAATTCTTATAATAAGGCTTTGGCAATACTAAAATAAATAAAAATACTTAATACGTCTTGGATAATAGTCCCAATAGGACCGCTGGCATTGGCAGGATCGAGCTTGAGTTTTCGGAAGAAAAAAGGAATTAAAATCCCTGTAAATAGTGAAGAAATAGAGGCACAAATAACACTTAAAAATAAAATAATCCCAATAGTGGAACTTTCATGAAAGAAAAGCATACTCATTGACCACAACACCACTCCTAAAAGAATAGCAATTACTAAAATAATACTCAGCTGTCGTAAGAAATATTTTATAATATGAATATCTCTAAAAATTGCCATATCACGAATAGTATAGGCTTCCATTTGGGTGCCTACTGCATCTGCTACGTAGGCAATAAGGGGGATAAATGCTGCTAAAATAAGATTGTTGGAAAGCACTTCTTCAAATTGGCTTACCATTTGTGCAGTAAACATTCCTCCAAAAAGTCCTATTAAAAGCCATGGGAATCGTCCAAAAACTGCTTTATAAAAAGGAATAGTAAAAATATTATCTTCATTTTCTTTTGGGGGTTCGTGAATACCCGAAAGATGTAATATATCTTCACGAAGCTCTTTATGAAGGATTTTTAAAAGAGTAGGAGAGGGGATAACCCCTAAAAATTTTCCAGTATTTTTTTCTACTACTGCCACAGAACGACATTCGTGCTGAAGAGCCGTGTACGCTACTTTTTCTTGTGGGGTAGAGGGGGAAACCGTAATAAGCTTTTTAGGATCAATAAGAGTATGAAGAGCAACCGAATCTTTTGCATTGTATAAAGCTGATAAATGAACAATTCCCATAAGAATATCTCCTTCTCCAATATAAATTTCTTCAATATTTTTAAAGTTTTTTTCAGGATTATGCAGTTTTTCAAGAGCATCTTTCACTAAAAGTGTTCCTGGAAAAAATGGAACATGATTCGTAATATGGTCTTTTGCTGTTTTTAAAGCATGAAATTCCTTCTGTATTTCCATCATGAAGTTCTTAAAGAAAACAAGAATAAGTATGCCTTATAACTTCAAAAAAAGCCATGATTTACTCTTTGTATTTTAGAAATTCCTTCTTTCAAACAAAAAATAAAAAAATTCTTTTTTAAAGAGGCTTCGGATATAATATGCATGAAAAATGTATTTTTTTACTGTTTATGAAAACCATTGCTATTCTTGGTGCCGGTGCAGTGGGTGCCCATATTGCATCTGCGGGGATTTTAAAAGATATTCCTGCCGATTTTTTATTGGTAGATATCAATGAAGACCTGGAAGAAGGGCAAGTACTAGATTTAAGAGATTCTTTACTGTTTTCTGATAGTAAAAATATTTCTGGTGCTAATTTTGGAGACACAGCACTTTCTGAAGCAGATATTTTTATTATTACGGCAGGATGTGCACAAAAACCAGGAGAAAGTCGCACGGATCTTCTGTGTAAAAATGAAAAAATATTACAAGGTATTTCCAAAGGAATAGGAAATATAAAATCAACCGCCATTATTATAATGGTAACCAATCCGGTGGATATTTTAACCGAACTTGCTCAAAAAATATTTCCCCTTTCACGAGGACAAATATTTGGGACCGGAACACTCCTCGATTCTTCTCGTATGAAATGGCATATTGCTGAAAAATGTGGATTGCATCCTAAAAATGTTTCTGGGTATGTACTGGGCGAACATGGAGATAGTGAATTTGTAGCATGGTCACAGGTAGCTATTCGTGGGAAACGAGCAATAGATGTGTTAACCTTGCAAGAAATGGAAGAGATAGAGCAAAAAACACAGCACCAGGCATACGAAATTATTAAAAGAAAGGGAGCAACATTTTTTGGAATTGGAGCTTCTACCATAAAAATTATTTCTTCTATTCTTTCTGACCGAAAAGATATTTTTCCGGTTTCGGCATCACTAAATGGTGAGTTTGGAATTTTTGGCGTGACGCTCGGCGTACCGTGTGTTATTGGTGAAAAAGGGATTGAAGAAGTTTGGGAAATTCCTTTGCCAGAAGGAGAAATGCAAAAGTTAAAAAATTCTGCTGAAAAATTAAAAGGATTTTTAAGCGAATACCAATTATAATATTTTTTTATACATGAAAACTCCAACTCTTTTACGTGAAGTACTTCCTTATATTCGAAAATTTTCTGGGAAAATAATAGTTTTAAAATTTTCTGGAAAAAATTTAGAAGAGGAAAATTTTGAAAATATCATGGCAGATATTTCCGTAATTCATGCACTGGGGATTCGGGTGGTGTTAGTGCACGGAGCCGGACCACAAATAGAAGCAAGTTTGCCTCAACACTCTCTAAAAATAAATGGAGTCCGAATGACTACCTCGGCAGAAATGGAAGTGATACAATCGCTTCTTCCAAATCTTACGCATTCTATTAGTACCCATTTACGAGAGTGGAAACTTTCTCCAGTTATTTTCCCCTCTAAAATTTTCCGTGTTATACAGAAAGATTTTGGAAAAGATTATCCTCATCATCATACAGGAGAAATTACGAAGGTTTCTGGTCCGACACTTATTTCTGCCCTTGAAGATGGACTTATTCCCATTTTTTCTCCCCTGGTGAGTGATGAAAATGGATATTTTTTTAATGTGAATGCCGATGAATTAGCAGTAGAAATAGCGGTGGCACTGAAGGCAAAAAAACTTATTTTTTTTAGTGATGTTCAAGGAATACTCGATCTGAGTGGAAATCTTATTTCGGTAGTGTCATTAAAAAAAATATCAGAATTACAAGAACAAAAAGTTATTTCTGGGGGGATGATTCCCAAACTCCATGCCTGTCAGCGAGCTATTACAGGAGGAGTGAAGCGATGCCATATTGTAAATGGTTTACAAGATGGCGCACTTTTAACAGAACTGTTTACCAGAGATGGATCGGGGACAATGATTTTGGAGGACCCAAATGTATACCAACACGTACGGATGGCGCATAGAGATGATTTTGGCGTGTTATATCGAATATTAGAGGAAAATGTGAGAGATGGGTATTTGCGCTATAGAAGTAGAGAAGAAGTAAAAGAGCATTTGCATGAGTATTTTGTTTTTGAAATTGATGAACAAATTGTAGGGTGTGTTTCTCTTCGGTATTTTGGAGAAATAGCAGAAGTAGGCGCATTGGCAACGATTTCTCATTTTAGAACACAGGGAATTGCAAAAATTTTATTAGAAAAAGTAGAACAAAAAGCAAAAGAATCAGGAATCAAAAGCATTTTTGCGGTTACCATTTTAACAGGTCAATTTTTTGATATTGCTGGTTACCAAGAAATTCCACGGGATACACTTCCCCTTTCCCGACAAAAAGATATACAAGGAACCTCTAAAAAAGTGTATGGAAAAAATTTATAAAATATTTTCATTCTGCCAAAAATTGTGATTTATATAGCGAGATTAGGATAATTTGCCGTACAGGGGAAAGGTTCGTCATCACGAGGAGGAGGAACGACGAAAAAGTGATCCAGAAAAACAGAGATTGCTTCGTTTTGTTGCACTGCACTCGAGAGTGACGGAAAATTTTTGCGTTAGCTATAGAAAGCCTATAAGAGGCAATTTTAACACTCAAAAAAGCCCCTTACAGAAGAATCTATAAGAGGCTTTTAAAATCATGTACGAGAAACCTTTCAAAGAATAAAAACAATCCGCTCACGAATACTTTCGCATTCGTGAGCGGAGAGAGGTGTCAAAAAATTATTGTGAAACCTTTGTTCCTTCAATCTTTGTGAGGTTCTTAATAAGAAGAGCCGCTCGAGCAGGAACACCAAGTTCTAACCCATCAAGATCGTCCGATTTGTATCCAATACTTCCGGAATCAAGTGATTCTGCTTTTATTTGTACATATCCTTGTGGAGAGGTTGAAGCAGTATCGAGTGACACTGTTGCCTTAATAGCATAGTACACAGATGTTCCGTTATCGATCTCTGCATTTACCGCATCAAAACTTGAAAGATTTGCTGTAGCAACATTTCCAACAATATTTATACCAACATTTCCAACAATATTTACAGAAGCAGTATAATCACCAGTTCCGTTAATCTTTTCTATTGTTATTGCGCTTGGAGTTCCTGATCCCGATAATCCTCCGTAATATACATTAAAGTATAGTTCAGAAAGAAGAGTTTTTAAAGATGTTCCATCCGTTGCATCCGTATTGTTACTAGAAGCAGTCGTAATTTTTAAGATTGCTACTGTATTTTCTCCATTCGTCAACTTTGTCGCAACAGTTTGTCCTCCGTATGTATTTACAAATTCAACATTTGAAATTTTTGTAGGAATAACAGAGAACGCATACGAAGAATCATCAGCTGCAGCTCCATTATCGGTAATAGCGTTTGCTCCTGTAATAGTCGTAAATACATCATCACCCTTAACGGTTTTGCTTGATGAAGCTCCGTCAGCTTTTGTTACCTTCATCGCAAATGTTAAACCAGAAACAATAGACCCCGCTTGGTTTTTTCCTTGTTTTTGAGCCACAACCGCTACATATATATTCTCAGAACCTTCTGGAACCGTGTAGTTAATATCTGTAAAGTTGATGTTTTTTCCGGTTACCGCTTTTCGAGCAATTACTGTTTTTCCATCAGCCTTATACAAAACTACTTCAGAAAGAGCAGATTTTACCTGTGCTTCAGTAGCTCCTGAAGTTTCAGCAAGTGTAATATCTCTTAATAAAATTCCTTCATTCGTAGCTGTTAAATTATAAGAAGCCACAAAATCTGATTCCGTTCCTCCAAGAACATACTTTGCTTTGTCGGTTAATGGATTGGTATTGTCGGTTTCTATCGCCAACTTTCCAACACCCTTAAGAGTGGTTGTTCGCGTAGAAAGAGAAAGAGGACTGGTTGCTATATTTAATCCATCAATTGTTACATTCTCTACCCTTGAACTAGAATAAGCATCATATAATAAAAGAGATCTGAGACTTAATTTAAGAGTATCCCCAATATTCGTTTCATCATCTGATATATCAAACGTTATTAAATATGTAGCTGTTTTATTGGCTTCAATGACACTCTTAAATCCATCAAAAGTCCCAACTCCTGCTGCCAATTGTGACCCTGAAAGAGTATCCAAAAGTACATTTGTTGTTCCTTCTACTCGGTAAAGAGATATCTTACTAATGCGAGTGTTATCTAAAAAACTTGGCATATCCTTAAAAGGAGCTACATCAGTAACAGTTCCTACAACTTGCACTTCATCAAGAGTTAATTTCGTTGATCCTGCTTTTACTTCAAATTTTAAACCTTCTACTTCTTTTGTCCCAATTACTGGATTTTTCCCAGAAGAAAGAGTTAACACAGAAACTTCTACAACAGATTTTACAGGAACAAGAGTAGCATTAAAGATCATAGTTTTCCCAGCGGTAAGGGTTTGGGTTTGTATCCAATCTGCATATCCTGGTTTTACGAGTTTTGCAGTATAGGTTCCTGAAGCAACATTTGAAAAATTAAAATTTGAAACCTGACCTGAATTTGTAAATGCCCCACCGTTAAAAGAATACCAAATTTGAGCACCTGGGACATTGGAGAGAACGGAAATATTTCCGGTATTTATATTTACAGGATTTGGGACAAGATTGGCATTAAAAGTGATGGTTTTTCCGGCGGTAAGGGTTTGGGTTTGTATCCAATCTGCATATCCTGGTTTTACAAGTTTTATAGTATAGGTTGTAGAGCTAGCGCTCGGGATGGTTATATTTGAATTTTGTTGATAATCATAAAATGAACTTCCACTTATAGAAAAGAAAACTTTTGCACCTGGAGGATTAGAAGTGATAACAATACTTCCCATTTCCTGAGAGGGAGGAGGAGTTGGAGTGGGAGATACAATTCCACAATTTTTTATTCCATTACATTTGCGTTGTGATGTCCAATATACCGAAGGGGGAGTTGCGCACTTTCTCATCACTTCACCCGTAGAAACTTGAAATGCACAGTAGTTATTATCATCAATATTCAGATTATCGTCTTCTTCTTCATCCCAAATATTTATTTCTTGATCCATTTCAAATGTTTTTTGATTTTTCATAATAATATTTTTTCCTTTTTGATTTTTATACAGTACTTTTGTATTCATTTTGGAAGATTCTTCAAGGAAAATATTTTCAGAAATAGTGGCACTATAGGTAATTTGGGATCCATTTGGGAAAGAATAACAAGTAAGAGATGGTTTATTCTTATTATTTAAAAAGCATCCTTTATTTTTTTGTGCTTCACTATTTTTAGAATAAAATTTTAATTTTCCAGACGATGATATGGTGATATTTTCAAAAAAAGTAGGAATTTGTTGAATCATTTGCCCTGTATAGCTTTTTTGAGTGCTATTTTCTTGTAAAATCTGAACTACAACTGTATCTCCTCCGGAAACGACATAATTATTATTTTCTGTCATTTCTCCATTTATAGAGATCCAAACGTCAGGTTTTTCGTACAACCCACTTCCAGCGTTTACTGAATTGGTAAAAGCGATAGTTCCAATGCCAGTGAGTATCAGAAAAAGTAAAAAAAGTAACCTTTTCATAAAAAAAGAAAAAAGAATTTCAATACTATAGTCGGAGGTAGGTTACATTTTTTTATTATTTTATTATTTTAACCGTAATATTTATTTCTTGGAGCTTATTTTTTGCAGTATTGAGTTTTTTTTCTGCAGATCCAAAGTATTCTTGAAAAAAATTACTTTCTGCTTCATTGAGAAAACTTGAAATTTTTTCTAATTCGTCAGTATAAGATTCGTATGTTCCTGCCCACATAATTGCCATTTCTGTGTTTTGTTGAGCTTTTCGTACCAAAATAACTCTATAGATTCCAATAACTTTTGTGCGGAGAATTTTCCAATCTTTTTGAGCTTTTCTTTCTGAAATAAGCCCAGAAGATGCATTTGCCTGGAGTAATTCATATTCTCCCAAAAAACTTTCTTTATATTCTGGAGGTAAAAGATTCGTTATTTGTAAGAAAATATTTTCTTCTTCTGGCGAAGAAAAATCTGCAAATGTGGGGGTAATATTTGCAAAAAATATAAGAAGAAAGCCAAAAGAAAAGAGAATTTTTTTCATATTTCAAAAGTATAAAAAAATTATGATATAGGGGTTTCATACAGTTCAGGATATTCTTTCGTTTCTTGTAAAAGTGATTTTATAATTTTTTCTTGTTCTAAAAATGAATCAGAAGTAATAACGTATGAATACGCTGTCCGACGAACTTTTTCTATAGGAATTGAGGATGGTAATTTTTGCGGGAAAGCGAGTAATAGGGCTACCGCACCAAAAGACACCACACCCAGTACTCGCCAAAACACAAGATTCCCCCATGTTTTTTGCACAACATTTTCTAGAGAAGAGGCGTGGGTATGTTCAGCATCATAAGCTTTGAGCAAGTTTTGCTTTAGCTCTTTTACAAATTCTGGCCGAGGAGAAGAGAGATGTTTTTTCATAGTCATAATATACAGTCGTAAAAGGGTTACACTTTTTCAAATGGATAGGAAAAGTCTGGGTGATAATCTCGAACTTTTTGAAGCGCCCGGTGTTGTATTACCTTTACGTTTGCAAGACTTAACCCCAGTTCTTGTGCGGTCTCTTCTGCAGTATATCCCAAAAGATACCGAAGTCGTAAAACACTTTGATGTTTTTCTGGAAGAACGCCTAATAAATTTTCTAAAAGTGTTTCTTTTTCAATATCGAGTTGTTCATTTCTGATGAGTTCTTCTGAAATTGCAAAATTTTCTATTTCTTCTCCTATTTGTGAGAAATTCATTTCTGGATTTTTATATTTTTCTCGCAAAAAATCGTAAAAAGTATATTTCGCAATAGTAAACATCCATGCTGAAAAGTTTTCATTTCCTGACCATTTCGGAAAAGCATTTAATATTTTCCACATTGTTTCACTGGTAAGGTCTTCACATACTTCTTTATCATGCAAACGATGGGAAAAATACCGAAATATTTTTGAAATTATTTGTTCACACAATATTTCAAATGCTTCACGGTTTCCTTGTTGTGCAAATCGTGCCAAGTCATTTTCTCCCATATTTGAGAAATCATGTATGCCTTTGAAAAATTTTTCAAAAAAATTCAGATATTCTAAATAAATTTATAAATGTGTAAAACCTTACTCTTTCTTTTTTATTTTGGTCAAGTTTATCTTCTCTTTTTTGTTTTTGTGTGATACAATTGCATGAAATATTTTTACTGACATGTATACATTTTGGGAAAGAATAAAGAAAAAATATGATTTTTTGGCATCTCGAGGGTTATTTTCCCTTCCATTTTTAGGAGGTATTTTGTGTGGTATTTTTATTTCATTTCTTTTTTTTACACCCGTTTCTCCGTCTTCTCATTTTTTGGGAGCAACGGTATTTAATGGTGGAGGAATACAAGGTGGTATAAATGAGCTTGAAAAATATGTAAAAGAAACAGATACCGGAATTATTGAATCGGGAAATATTGTAAAAACAATTATTTTTTTAGTAAAAATAATTCTCATTATTGCTGGTGTAGCCGCATTTATAGCCTTTATATGGGCAGGTGTATTATATATTACCTCATTTTTAAATGATGATAATAATGCAACTGCCAAAAAAATTATGATTTCCGCTGCTATTGGGATTGTTCTTATTCTTCTGGCGTATGCGATTGTTTCGTTTCTCACTACGCTGAGTTTTTCTTCTCCATAATATTTCTGGTAACCTTTAAAATGGTTCGTTTTTTTACATTTTTTCTCGGCATATTCTTTTTTCTTCCTTTTTTTATAGGTGGGGATTCTTATGCCATCGATATTTCAAAAGATCCTTGTGTGGATGCCAATGGAAAAGCTATTTCCTGCTTTCAGGTACTTATTCCGCAAGACCAACTGGCAAATGAATTTCAAACTGGGAAAGGAATTCGGCAACAAGTGGTGGATATTATTAATTATGTTTTAAGCTTTTTAGGGCTTATTGCCATAATCGCCATTATATACGCTGGGTTTATAATGATTTTTTCTGATGGAGATGAAGGTGCGGTTACAAAAGCGAGAAAAATTATTATTTATGCTGGTATCGGAATTATTATTATATTTCTGTCGTATGCCATTGTAAATTTTATAGTCGGAGTTGCCTCAAAAGATATTGATGGCGATGGGAAAGCGAATGAAGTGGACAATTGTCCATATATCCCGAATGCAGACCAAGCAGATACCAATGGGGATGGAGTGGGAGACGCATGTGAAAATACTGGTCAGCCTCCATCTTCTTCGTCGACGCCTTTTCCAACAGCCTCTTCTACTGCCACTCCTGGTGGTGGAGATACTGGTGGCACCGGGCAAACGGTTGATTTAGAATCAAAAATAAATGAACTAAAACAATTAATTTTAGCACTTCAAAAAACAGGAACTACTCCCGTAACACAAACTCAAATAAAAAATTATAAAACAGAAATTACGAATATTTATGAATCAAGTCCTCAAGATCCTCAAACAAAAATTATATACGAAGAGATTCTTGTAAAGTTAAAGGAGTTGGAAGCTGATCCAAATAATGAAGCACTGAAGAAAGAAATAAAAGATAAAACAGATAAATTGTTACAAAAAATTCAGTCATATCCCAATATTACAGCGGTTATAAGAGGAATCCCAGTCCAAGGAAAAGGGAAATTTACAGTTCGTCTTTTTGCGGATGAATCCAGTGTTTTAAAAAGTAATATTGTTCTCGAAGAAAAATATTTTTTCTGGACAGTTATTCTTCCCAATGGAGAAAAAATTGATTTGGGAACTGGTATAAAAAAAGAATATGAAGTCTTAACAGAAGGAAAATATCAGTTTGCTCTTCGTATAGAAGCAAAAGACAAAACTGGTGAAAAAATTGCAAATGATGGGAATGCAAAAATTTTAATAACCGGACTTCCTACCGATTCTTTGGTAACCTTTACTGCCAATGGAGAAGCATTTGAAAATACTTGGATAATAAGCGAAGAAGAAGCAAAAGCAGGCGTGGTATTTAATCCTACAGGAACAAAAACAGAAGGAGAAAAGCCAATTACAAAAGTTTTTTGGGATTTCGGAGATGGAAAAACAGAAACGACGAATGCTCTTCAAAGCACGAGTCATTCTTACAATCGTTTAGGGAAATATGAAATTCTGGTACGTATTACGGATAATGCAGAAAAAAAATACGAGGCAAAGAAAAAAATAGAAGTTACTGATATTTTGTCAAGAATGACACTTTCAAAAACAAAAATTAATCCAGGTGATGAAATTACATTTAGCGCGAGTGCCTCAAAAAGCGTATATGGGGTAATTAATAATTATTCTTGGAAAATTATTGCACCCGATGGGACTTCTACTAATTTTGAAGATCAAACATTTACTGCCCCTTTTGAAAAGCCTGGGAAATATGATGTGCAATTAAGTGTAACCGATAGTAATAAAAAAGTGGGGATAGCTATTAATTCGTTTACGGTTTCATCACCACCACCTTCGGCATATTTTATTGCAAAAGCTCCAGAATCAGCCCGTCCTGCTTATTATACGTTTAATGCGTCTGGAACAACCGATGCCTATTCCGATGGACTTTTGTATTCTTGGGATTTTAATAATGATGGAACTTTTGAAGTGAAAGATTCTTCTCTTCCCACCACTGATGTAACGTTTGATAAAGTAGGGACATTTTCTGTAAACCTGTTAGTAAAAAATAAATTTGGAGTAACCGATACGTATAAAAAAGATATAATTGTTTCATCTCTTCTTTCTGTTGCATTTTCTCCTTCTAAAATGGTGGCGTTTGCAGGCGAAGAAATTACCTTTACCGCCGAAACGAATGAAGGAAAAAGCTTTGAATGGAATTTTGGAGATGATACCACTACAGAAATTTTAAATTCGGTAACGGTTGTGCATGCTTTTAAAAAACCAGGAATTTACAAAGTACAACTGACGACTTATAACGAAAAAAATGAAAAAAATTCTATTACCAAAAGAGTTTTTATTGGGAAAAATGATCTTCCTATTGCGGTTCCAGAGGCGATTATTGATGGTAGAAAAATAATAATGACCGATAATTTGTGCGGAGCTGGAAAAGATGGGGTTACTATCTATCGATCTTCTCTGGTCACCCTTACCGCAGAGTCTTCACTGAATCGAGATGGAACTGCGATAGGACTTGATTATGAATGGACTTTTGTAGAAAACGAAAAAAGTAGTACAGCTATTGTTCGTAAAAAATTTAGAGATCTTTCAGCAGTTGGACAGTGTTTTCCAGTACAATTAAAAGTTATTGATAGGAAAAGTGGGAAAGCTTCTCCTGAACAAACCTTATATGTTTTTGTAGAGAATGCACCGCCTACTATGAAGGCTTTTTATGTACATAAACCAAAAAATAGCCTAGCACCCGTTTCAGTCGTTATTTCTGCAAATGGAGTAACTGATCCCGATGGGAATATTTCTGAATATCGTTGGTGGGCAACTCGTGATGGCGATACTTCTGCGGAAAAAATTGATCTCCATAGTACGAGTGCTTCTCACACCGTTATTACTCTCCCTGTGTATGGAGGAACCGACGAAACAAATCGATATTCTTTTCATGTAGAAATTCGTGATAATGATAAAGCAACAGTTACTAATGATGAATTATTTGGAGAAAGTTTATATGTAGATACTATAAATGGTGCCAATGAATCTCCTATTGTGGATTTTTCAATTGATAAAACATCTATTTTAATGGGAGATACGATTACTTTTACAGCAAGCGCGAAAAATAGTAATGGAGCAGATATTGAAAATGCCGTATATAAATGGGATTTTGATGGAGATAATTATTTTGATGTGATGGGTCCCAATAATAAATCTATTGGATTTAGATATGATAAACCCGGGAAATATGTGGTTCGGTTAAAGGTTACGGCAAAAGGACTTTCTACCAGTGCGATGAAAACAGTCACTGTAGATCGGGTTTCAAAACTTCCTCTTTCTGCATTTACGTATCAGGTTTACAAAAATACCGTATCTTTTAATGCTCAAAATTCAAGATATGATGAAAGTGTTCAGGGAAATACATTAAAATATGCTTGGGATTTTGATACCAGCGTGGATACCGATGGAGATGGAAATGCTCAAAATGATATTGATGCCACTGATGTAAATCCAAAACATGAATATCCAGAAACACAAAGATCCCCCAGTATTATTCTTCGGGTATATGATAAAACAAATGGAAAAGATGAAATTACTCGGAAAATCCGATTTGATGAAGCAAGCGGGATTGTTTCTCTCTTGGGTGGAGGGTCTTCTTCCTCCTCTCCCTCTTCAATTTCCAAACTGAAAGGAGAAATAAATGAAGGTATTACCATTTCTTCTAAAATTCCGATGACAACACTCCATTTAGTAGCTGGACAAAAACGAATGAGGGCTGGAGAAACAATGGATGTTTTTGCATTTACTCAAAATGCAGATGGCAGTCCATATGAAGGACCGCTTACATTTTCAGTGGTAGAAGGCGAAGGACATTTTGTTCCGCCAGAAACAAAAAGTGTTGGGGGACAGGGGTCTGCGACTTTTGAATCACTTTCTTCTGGACGTGTAATTGTAAAAGTAACCGCTTCCAAAACGGTATCCGGAGAAATTTCTGAACGTCTTTTGATTATCGTGGAATGAATTTTATGAAATATATTTTTCCTTTCTTCTTTGGCTTTCTTTTTTTCTCTTTTTTAGGAGTTATTTCTGCTGAAGCATCTGGAAAGGCGCATATTATGATCGGACAAGAATTTTCAATCAGTGCTGAAAGTAAACTAAAAAGTGCAGAAATTTCTTGGACGCTTTTAAAAGGAGAAGAGATTCTTGAGAAAAAAACAGGAGGAAAATATAAACATGTTTTTACCGATCTTGGTGAATTTGTTTTAAATATTTCTGCGAAAGGAGAATATGAAACAGAAACAACCACTATTTTTATAGAAGTTTCTACGACTGCACCTACATTCTCTAAAAATGGAGCTATTTTATCGACGTTACCGGCAATAAATACAGCAGATGGGAAAGTGCATGTAACTGGAGATCGTGCAACGGTAGTATTCTTTTTTTCTGAATCTACTGGTGATATTGCAAAATACTCATTTGATGGTGATCTTTTTTCGGATGCGGATGGGAATGGAACTATTGATGACGATGTTGAAAATGCAGGAGATCCTTCTTTTTTTACGGGTTCTGTGAA
>CAIRYL010000153.1 GCA_903882825.1 uncultured Candidatus Peregrinibacteria bacterium
AAAAAAAATCGTCATCCCGATTCCGCAAAAGCAAATCACACGTTCTTTCTGTTTAATATTTTTTTATGAAGGTTCTCTCTCTTCCCGCTATTTCCGATTTTTTTGAGCATCCTCAAACGACTTTTGCAAAAATTGTGCATTGGATTTTGATATTTTTTATTTTTTTCTCTGCATTTTCTGCTTTTTCAGAATTGGAATATCCACAAATAACACATCGGTATGCTCTTTTTTTCTTATGGGCAGAGCGCATTATTCTTTTCTCTTTTCTTGCGGAGTATGTTTTGCGTTTTATTTCTGCTCCTAAAAAATTTATGTTTTTAGTGCATCCTTTTAATATTGTAGATTTACTCGCTATTATTCCTTTCTTTTTTGGAATAAATGCCAGTATTGCTCGAGTATTGCGTATATTACGGCTTTTAAAGCTCGCAAAACATCTCCATTTATTACAGGCATTTCGTTTTAAAAACACCATTTTAGAAAAAATTTTCCCACTTCTCATTCTCCTTTCGAGTATAAAAATTTTTGTTTGGATTTTAGAAACGCATGGGCTTTGGCCAGAAAATCAAGATCTTGGTGCTCTTTTTTCTATTATTGGATTTGCTTTGGGAATTATTTTAGCCGAAAAAGTTTCGGCTACGCAGGGAAAGTATTTTGCGATACGAGACTCTCTTTTTCAGCTTCGTGGGCTTTTAATATCATTTTCATATCTTATTTCTTCAGTCGATCAACAGGTGTTGAGGGAATGGCTACAACACTTTTTAAAATATTTCCATACCGAAGATTCGTATGGCAAAGAGCTTTTGGAAGAATATAAACATTTATTTCTCTTAGCACAAAAATATGAAAATCATCCGGCTGATATAATGGTGTTAGCGAAAGAAATAACGGTGGAATCGAATTTTTTACTTCAAAAAAAACAAGATTTTATCCCTCTTGCGTATAATCTTTTACTCCAGCAGGCGAACCTTTTATATCTCTTTTTAGTAACACTTTTTTTGCCAGGCGCAACCGGACTTATCTCCGTTATTATTGCTACTTATATTTTATATGGTTTATATCATGTAACTCTCGACTTTGATACCGCAGTGGGGGGTGAATATAACCTTATAAATGTTTCTACAAAAGAACTCGAATCCCTTTTTGTTCCTTTTTCCCCTTCTATATGACCAACTTGCCGAAAATACTCCTTCTTTTTTGCGGAGGAACCTTAATTATGAAAAAAAACAATTTGGGAGCGCTAGAAGCTCCCGGAAAAGACGAAGCAATGGCATGTTTATTACAGATAGAACCAAAATTGAACGACCATTTTGTAGTGGATATTCATTACATTGCCAATATTGATAGCACCAATATGAGTCCGCAATATTGGGATCAAATGGCACAGGTAATTTTTGAAAAATACGAAGAATATGATGGATTTGTCATTACTCATGGAACCGATACTATGGCATATACTGCCAGTGCGCTTTCTTTTTCTCTCCAAAATATTGGGAAACCAATAGTGCTTACCGGCGCACAAATCCCCTGTGGTTTGCTAGAAACTGATGCGAGAAGAAATTTGGTGAATGCTTTTAAACTTGCCACTCAGGATGTTTCAGGGGTGTATATCGTATTTGATGAACGGATTATTTTAGGATCAAGATCTTCTAAAATTTCTGAATCGGCACTGGATGGGTTTAGCAGTATTAATGTTGAAGATGTGGGAAAAATTCGTATTCAAATGAAAACAGCAGAGTGTCGAAAACGAGATCATCATCAAAAACCTATTTTAAAAACAGGGTTTGAATCAGATATTATTGTAATCACTCTTACTCCTGGGTGTGATCCCACCGATATCGATCATCTTTTAGAAATTGATAGATTAAAAGGGATTATTATTAGAGGTTTTGGACCAGGAAATACGCCTTATAATTACCATCTTGTTTTTCAAAAGGCACAACAAAAAAAAATTCCGGTGGTTGTTTTGTCACAATGCCTAAATGGTATTACCTCTATGTCTGAATATGATGTAGGAATTCAAGCACTCCAATATGGAGTTATAGAAGGAAAAGATATGAGCCTTGAATCTGCGAGTACCAAATTAATGTGGGCACTTGCCCATTACCCGTACGAAGAAATTCGGAATATTGTACACCACAATATAGCAGGAGAAATATGCGGAACAGCAGAATAGAAAATAATTGAATTATAACATTGATTTTTTTTAATTTTTTGGTACAGTTCTTTCTTCAAAAAAAATAGAGGAATAAGAGGGCTAAAAATGAAGAATTATTTTATCTGATGTATGGAGAAGTATCATTCTTTAGACGCTATAGATTACAAAAATGAGCCGTCGGTTACTTGTCCTCTTTTTTCTCCCGTTTGTGATATGAAGGCGATTCAGAGTGAGCCTATACTTTTTTTTAAAAGACTCCTCGACCTTATTGATCCTTCTCGATATGTGTATCTTGAATATTCACACGGTGAAACTACACAAAAAACACAAATAATAAACGACAAACTTCAAGCCTTACAAAATGCTGTTCCAACAATACGAAAAAATATTCTCCACATGATGAGTTATGTGGGAAAAACCGAGGATCCCCATCAAACATGGCATGTAAATACTTTAAAACCGGTATTTACAGATATTTCTCCTACTTCGTGGATGCTAAAGACTTCCGCGGGGCATCTCGTTTTTAATTTTCAACAATTTAAACAAGAAACTGGTATTCCAAACTTCCAATACGTGAATCCTGAAGATCTTGGCACTGTAGTGGGACAAGCACCGCACGGTGTAAATTTTTTAATGTTTTTAGAAAACTTACAGAATCTAGAAATAAATATGAAGGTTATTTTTGATAAAATTTGTTCTTTTTTAACACCTGGTACAGTGGAGGATGTAGGACTTCCTTCTGAAAAAAGCTTAGAAAATGCGCAAATAGAAGTACCACTGGGATTTTATGGAATGCAAAAATCCGTAATGGTAGACGGGGCAACATTGGCATGGATCATAGAGGAAATGAAAGAAAAATATCCTCAAATTTCTATTTTTCAACAAAAAAAAATTGATGCACCGATGATTCAAAAAATGCTGGAATCTTTTCCAAATTTTGTAGAAGACGGTTTGAAAAGTTTTGAATATAATCCGAAAGCACCATTACTTTCTGGATTTCAAAGAATTATAGCCCATCTTACCAAACATATTCAAACAAAAGCTCCCACGGTCGCATCTGACCTTATTTCTGCGTTTGTAGAGGATTTTGTAAGAAATTTTTTTGCGGTGGAGGCAGAACATTTTTATCAAATGTTTGATATTTTTGAGGAAGTTCAGGAATGTGCATATGATCAAAAAGGTCAAATAATTACGCAAATACAAAATTTGGTATACCAAAAAGATTGTCCTTTTTCAAAAACAGAATTTTACAAATTCCTTGTTCCTCCCTCTTCAGAAAATTCTGCTGAGGCATTGTGTGTTAAAATTTCAAAAGAATTACTCTCTCAAAATATTGTAACGCCTCAAACTCTTTGTTTTGTAATTGAAGATCCTAAAAATGATACAGCATTGGGAAAGATATTGAAGGTAAATGTGGGAGAATTACGAAGAACACACACTCAGAATTCATTTCTCTTTCAGGAATTATCTCTAAAACTTCCCACTGCACCAACACTCTCTAAAAAAATGGAATTTACTCAGGAAACAGCAAAATCAGAACATTATTGGAATGCAATGCAAAAAATTTCTCAAAAATTCCCAGATTTTTTACAGTCTCCAAGTCAAACCTCAAATCTTCACCCATTACAAGTTTTAGAATCTTTTGAGCAAGAAATTCTTGATTTTGCTCTTCATAATAATGAAATTTTGGCTTCTCTTACTGAAGACGCCATTAGAAATATTGTTTCATCTTTTTGTGGGATTGCTTTTCGAAAAGCCAAAATTGTCATTCATATTCTCGAAACGAAAATGAAAGTTTTTCTTGCTGCTTTTCCAGAAGAAACAACACCAGAGATGGCGGTATGTCCACATTATGACTCCCAAAAGTATGAAAATTTAGAAATAGAGCGGAGGCAGTATGTACAATATTTGGCACGAAAACAGGAAAATTTGAAGCCTCTCCATCATCAGAACCTTGGATTATCTCCTTCTATTTTTAAACCGGAATTAGAACTTTTTTTAAAACTCCCATTTATGAGCGATATTTTTGGGAAAGAAAGCGAGGTTCTTTTTTTGAGGTTTATGAGCCATATACACAATGAAACATTCTAAAATTCTCAAAAAGGGATGCTCATCATACAGATATTTATAAAATATATTTTTTCGTGTCTTCAAATATGGTACCGTGTGTTCGTTCTTTTTTTAAAACTATTTTAAAAATCTTTCATGAAAAAAATCCTTATTTTATTTTGTGGTGGAACAATTGTAATGGCTCCCAATGCAAAGGGTTCTCATGCGCCTTTAAAAGAATATGAAGCACAGAAAATTTTATTTCATTTGGAACCACAACTCACTCAATATGCCGATTTTGATATTGAAAATGTGGCGAATATTGATAGTACCAATATGACTCCTGAAGAGTGGAATTATATGGCAAATGCCATTTTTGAAAAATATAACGATTATGACGCATTTTTAGTGACACATGGGACTGATACCATGGCATATAGTG
Organism: uncultured Candidatus Peregrinibacteria bacterium; assembly: GCA_903882825.1. Taxonomy (GTDB): domain Bacteria; phylum Patescibacteriota; class Gracilibacteria; order CAIRYL01; family CAIRYL01; genus CAIRYL01. The sequence goes on from CAIRYL010000153.1 coordinate 4,647, forward strand.
CGAGTGCACTTTCATTTGGGCTCCAAAATATAGGGAAACCAATAGTTTTTACGGGTTCTCAAATTGCTGGATCGGAATTAACGACAGACGCGAAGAGAAACATGAGAAACTCTGTTCGCCTTTGTTTACAAAATATTTCTGGAGTTTTTATTGTTTTTTCAGAAAGAATATTAAGAGGTGTTCATGCTACAAAAGTACACGAATCGAAGCTTGATGCGTATCGTTCTCTTCATAAAAATGATGCGGGATCTATAGATTTAGAAATTACAATCCATGAATCTGTGCCAAAAAGACATTCTGAAAAACCGATTTTATGTAAAGGATTCCAAAAAAATATTATGGTGTATACGGTTACTCCTGGGATGGATCCTGAAAATTTATTTCTGAGTATTCAACAAAACCCTCCCAAAGGAATTATTTTATTAGGATATGGACCTGGGAATATTCCCTATACTTTTGAAAAATGTTTACAACTCGCCCAAGAAAAGAAAATTCCTGTTGTTATTGGATCTCAATGCCTTTATGGCTCTACGGATTTATTACAGTATGATGTGGGAAGTTTTATGTTATCGAAAGGAGTTATTGAGGCATGCAATATGACGTTAGAAGCACTGACCACCAAGCTCATGTGGGCACTTGAGCATTATTCGTATGAAGAAATAGCTGAAATTATGAAAAAAAATGTAGCAGAAGAGCTGTAAAAATACTGAAATCTCCTCAATTCTCTATTTTATAAGCAATATGGATATTCTTTTAGCGACAGGAAATGAGGGGAAACGGTTAGAAATGGTAGAATTTTTTGGCGATATGCCTGAATTTCGATTTTTATCACTTGCTGATTTTCATCTTTTAAATGATTGCGAAGAGACAGGCGAAACATTTCGAGAAAATGCCCTTTTAAAAGCTGAATATTTTTTTAAAAAAACAGGAATTCCCACTATTGGGGAAGATTCTGGGATTGAGGTAGATGCATTAAAAGGAGAATTAGGAATAAAAACGAGGAGATGGGGAGCTGGAGAAAATGCGACAGATGAAGAATGGCTTTCGTATTTTTTAAAAAGAATGGAAAAGGAAACGGTGCGCACTGCACGATTTTTTTGTGCTACTGCGTTTTGCAATGGACCACAAACTTTTGTGGCAGAGGGGAAAAGTGAGGGGAATTTACGCTGTAATCCGGTATTTCCTATTCCACATGGAATTCCGCTTTCTGCATTGTTTGTTCCGGCTGGACACGAAAAAGTATTTTCTATAATGACCCGTTCTGAAAAAAATAAAATTTCTCATCGAGGAAGTGCCATTGCCCAAATAAAAACATATCTTTTAGAAAATTTTTAAGAAAAGAATTCTCGAAAATTATTTCTTATTGAAGATTTTTAAAAATACTCCTGTTCCCCATGCTTCAAAAGATGCACGAGTGAAAGAAGTGTTCTGAAAATCTCGAAGAAAAACGACGGAGACTTCTCTATTCCCAAATTTTTAGACACCAAAAAAGTTGCACTTGTCGAAGATTTTCAGAATTTTCAGGTATATAAATCCTGTTTTTGAATTCATATCTTCCCATATTATCGTCTTCCTATTCCTGCTGTTTCAAAGTTTTCAGGAATGCCAGGTTTTAAAGAGGAAATTTTCCATTGAGTTTCTAAATGAAGTTTTCCAGGAACGGTAAATCCTGCAGCTTTTGTGTGTCCTCCTCCACCAAAAGTACTGGCCATGGCATTTACATCTATTTCATCCGCCAAAGTTCGAAGGGATCCTTTTACTTTTCCAGATTTTTCAGTAAGAAGAAGTGAGAGTTTTGATCCTTGCACTGCATTGAGGTAATCTACCACACCGGTGAGATCATCAACACTTCCGCCGGTTTCTTCAAAATCACGATCTCGTATAAAAGAAGTGGCGACTAAGTCGTCTCCAAGACTGACTCTACTTAAAATACGCCCCCAAAGTTTTAGTTTTTCAATACTTTTGGTTCGAAAAATATATTGAACAATACTTCTGAGATCTGCTCCTGCCGAAAGCAAACGTGACGCTTCATAATGCGGATCGGCGACCGCATTGGAATGCATGAGGGATCCGGTATCGGTATACAGCCCTAATAAAAGAGGCGTTGCGACTTTTGGAGGAATTTTCCACTTTAAAATTCGTAATATTTTTGCGACTACAATGGTGGTAGAGGCGCAATCATGGCAAACCGTGTTCCATGTTCCATATTTTTCATTTGAAACATGATGATCGATATTCCAAAGTGGAATGCCTCCAGAAAAAAAAGTAGGCTTTTCTTCATGAATTCCAATCATTTTATAACTTCCTGCATCAAAAACCATTGCCATATCATAGTCGGATATTTCAAAGGAATGAACATATTCACTCGCTTTTGGCAAAAAATGAAACTCTTCTGCTAATGGATCTTTACAAAAAAGAGTTACTTTTTTCCCTGCAGATTGGAGCATTTCTGCCATTGCCATAGCACTTCCCGCAGTATCTCCATCTGGTTTTTGATGGGAAACTAAAAGAATACGGCGTGCGGTATACAACGATTGATATGCAGAGAAAATCTCGCGAGAGAACTGTTCATAAAATTTTTGGTCATTCATAAAAAATAAAACAAATATAATTACAAGAGAGCAATTTTCTATTTTTTTTTTCGATACGACAAGAAAAAATACTTGCTGTTTTATAAATATATTGCGAAATATGAGAAATATATGATGTTTACCATTTTCTTCCTTTTTTTTTCTGTAAAAAAAAGAGATAATTTTTTTAGTTTTGACCTATAGAATCGTATGAAAAATATGAAATCTTGGTGGGATGTCCCTTTTAAAACCATTTTCGGACTGAGTCTTCTTCTTTCATTTTTTATGGTAGGAGGTGATTTTATTTCTTCACAAACACTCAAAGCGGATATAACGATTATTCCAAATGAAGGAAGCCTTGCAGAACGCTTTAAAGATGGACAATTTAAATTTAAAGATATTTTAGAATTTGGACTATATCTTATTAAAACGGCAGGAGTATTGGCAGGAACGGCATATATGATTGCCAATATTATTGCGGGCGTGCAATATATTGTAGGAGCTATGGCAGACAGTAAAGAAGTTGGGAAAAATGCGATGGTAAACGCCATTATTGGGTTTGCAATTGTGCTTTTATCGTGGATTGGGGTAGATATTGTACTTTCTTTCTTAACGGGATAACGATACGATAGAAATAATTTTGATTCATTTTTTGTGAAACGATATGTCTTTTCATAAAACTCTTCTTCGCCACTCTCAAAATATTATCCAGGGTGCTGGACAAATTATTCGTCATATTCATAGGAAAATAACGACTCCTGAAAAAACAGAAAAAGCGACACCTATTCCCCAATTTCCAAAAAGTTCGGAATCACATGTAGTGGTTGATATTTCTACATTTAGTGCTCTGAAAATTATTGCGGTTGTTTTTGGAGTTATTGTAATGGGTGATCTTCTCGCACAAGTAAGTACTATTTTTCTCCTCTTTTTTCTTTCTCTTTTTCTTTCTGCCGCACTTCATCCGGGGGTCGCTTTTTTAGAAAAATATAAAATTCCACGAACTATTGGTGTTTTACTGTGGTATATTCTTATTTTTGGTATGCTTACGCTCATAGTGGTAGAACTGTTTCCTGCCATTATAAAACAGTTAACGGTGATGAGTGGAAAGGCCATTAATATTATTACGCAAATTTATCTGGGAGATTTTTCGGCATTGCCAGAATGGATGCAAAAATTTGCTCCACAAATTCAAGAAATGCTGAAATCCGTAAACACGTATATTGGAAGTTCTTCTTCACAAAAAGATCTTTTAAATATTCTTCAAAAAAATACAGAAAAATTAGAATCTTTTGCTACGCAACTAGGAACAGGGCTTTCTTCTTTTATTTTTGGATTTGTAAATTGGGTGTTTCAATTGCTGTTGGTATTAGTGCTTACTTTTTTTATTGTGGCAGATGTTCCCACTATTAAATCTTTTTTTATTCGTTTATTTCCTCTTCAATATCAAGAATATATAAGTTTTAAGGCGGTTCAAGTACAACAAAAAATTGCGGAATGGGTTCACGGACAAATGATTTTATTTGTAGTGGTGGCTCTTATTCAATGGGTAGGATTGAGTATTATTGGGGTAGAATATGCACTCACATTGGCTTTCGTGGCTGGTCTTGCAGAGTTTTTGCCATATATTGGACCTACTATTGCGGTTGCGACCGCCGCGCCTATTGCTTTTGGAGAAAGCGTAGAAAATGGGATATTGGTGTTGGCATTGTATACTGGAATTCAAATGGTAGAGGGAAATATTTTGGTGCCACTCGTTATGAAAAAAGCCGTTGGACTTCCGCCTATTGTTACGATTTTAGTGATGTTAGTGGGATGGGAATTTTTAGGAATTTTAGGAATTTTGTTGGCGGTTCCTATTGCTTCTATTGCTGAAATTTTTATTGTTGATTATCAGCAAACTGGAAATAAAAAATTATCTTCATGAAACAAAAAGCATGGTATCGTTGTGCAGAATGTTTAGAAACTTTCCAAAAGTGGGTAGGTCAATGTACGGCATGTCATCAATGGAATACTGTAACAGAATACATTCCTGATTTTGTGCCATCTCAAAAAACTCCACGTTCTCAAATTCCTAAAAAAAATCTTTCCATTCCTGAATTTTCTTCAGCGCATCATACTCGTCTTGCTACTGATATTGAAGAATGCGATCGTGTTTTGGGTGGCGGATTTTTTCCTGATTCGCTCGTGTTGCTCACGGGAGATCCTGGGATTGGAAAATCAACTTTATCTCTCCAAATAGCGGTTTCAGTTGCGAAAAAAATACCATCTCAAACGGTTCTTATTCTTACAGGCGAAGAATCAGTTTCACAAGTTTCCCATCGTCTTTTGCGAATATCAACAGAAGTCCCTCAAAATTTAAAAATTCTTTCTGAAACGCTTTTAGAGTCGGCATTGGCGAGTATTGAACATGAAAATATTGGATTTTTAGTGGTTGATTCAGTGCAAACCTTCATTTCCGTGGATATTGCATCTGGGGCGGGCTCGATTTCTCAAACAAATGCTGTCACCGAACAGATGATGCATTTTGCAAAAACTCATCATGTACCTATTTTGCTCATAGGACATGTAACCAAAGCTGGAGAAATGGCAGGGCCACAAACACTCGCGCATTTAGTAGATGTAACCCTTCATTTAGAAGGAGATCGTTTTCATGAATTAAGAATTTTGCGTTCTGGGAAAAATAGATTCGGAAGTGCTTCTGAAATGGGAGTGTTTCAAATGGAAGAATATGGCTTAATAGAGGTGAAAAATCCATCGGAAATTTTTTTACAAGGACGACTTGAAAATGCCGTAGGGTCTGCTATTTTTCCTTCAGTAGAGGGAAATAGATCTTTTTTGGTAGAAGTGCAAGCCCTTACAAAATGGACAAATTTTGGATATCCCAAAAGGTCTGCGAGTGGTGTAGATGTGAATCGTTTAGGAATTTTATTGGCAGTTCTTTCTCGACACGCAGGTGTAAAACTTGATAGTGAAGATGTTTTTGCAAATATTGTGGGAGGAATGAAAATATCGGAACCAGCGATTGATATTGCGATAATGGCATCGCTTATTTCTTCAAAAAGTAAAATTTCTATTCCTTCTCATGTTGTTTTTTGTGGAGAAATAGGTCTTTCAGGAGAGGTTCGAAATGTTTCTCATCTGGAAAAAAGACTGAAAGAAGCCGAGAAATTAGGATTTTTAGTGGCGGTTATTCCGTATTCATCTGCTGTTTTTTCTTTTAAAACACTGCGTACCATTTTGGTAAAAACGGTGCATGATGTAAAAAAAGTGGTAGAAGAGGAAAAATGGTAATATTTATTTTTCCACTTTCTTTTTTGTTGGGGTCGCCTTTTTTACTGCCGGTTTTGTGGGTATTATTTTTTTGGGAGAGAGACGGATTGGCATCGTCGATATCGTATCGGGAAAGCTGGGCGGAATCTATTCGAGCATTGGTTATAAAGGGAAGATACGGAAATTTTTTTAAAATCTGAAGCTATTTTTTGTTTTGTAATTCACAAAAGTAGGTATCAAAATTAGGCGTTTCATCAGAGGTTTTATAGCCATTTTCTGATTTGTGATGACACAAGAATTTTCCTTCCGAAAAATCGCACACTGCAGATCTCGGATCACAAATACAATGGTACCCGAGCGTATCAAATTCTACTCTTCTTTTCACCTCTTTCCCTGACTGAGAATCATAATCCAGACAGTCTGTTCTAGTGGGATCAGGGAATAAAGTGCATTTTTTTTCTTTTCTTTGAATGCAGGGTTCTTCGATAATGGAATAAAAGTGCCTATCGAGATTATTTTTTTTACAATTCCAAAAATTTCCAGATATATCACATTGGCAATTAAAATTGTCCACAATCGTATTTTCGCAGGAATAACATTTATCTGCAATTTTGCAATCTTTTTCATTCTTTAAAAAGCAAAGATCATTCGTAATAATATTGTAAACAGAAGTAGAAAGTATTTTTTTATCTTGTTCTGTGAATTCCTGACATTTATTTTGAGTTTCTAAGTTGTTATTTGGAGAGTTTTTTGGCGTTATGTTTTCGGAAAATTGACAACCCGCCAGGAGTATGAAAAGTACTGTTATCATCATGTATTTCATGGGGTGTTATAAAAATTTCAGAATCAAAGTTCCTGAAAACAGAAAATAGAGAAAATTATTTTTTTACTTCCTCTTTCCAAAACCATTTTTTTAAAAAATGATACGTTACAAACCTGTCCTTACAAACCCCTTATTTTCCCACTTTCTTTTTTGTTGGGGTCGCCTTTTTTACTGCCGGTTTCTTTGTAGCTGGCTTTTTTACGGCTACTTTTGTTGCCGTTTCTTTTGCGGGAACGGTTTTCTTTTTCCCCCATCCTCCCTTTTTTTCCGGTGCGGTTTTCAGGAGCGCTTCACATTCTTCCTGCGTTATTTTTTCTGGGGCATCTTTTTTTTCTTTTGGAATTTTTGCATTCCGTTTTCCGTCTGAAATATAGGGTCCAAAGCGTCCTTTTAAAATTTGAATATCTGTTCCTGGAAAACTTTTAATGTGTTTTTCTATTTCCGCTTGTTTTTTGGTAGCAATCGCTTCCAAAGCCTCTTCTAGGGTAATTTCCATGGGATCTTTTTTGATGGATACGAAGAGAGATCCAATTTTAATATACGGACCAAATCTTCCAAAATTTGCGAAAATATCCTCTCCTTCTGCTGTTTTCCCTACTATTCTGGGTAAATTAAACAGTTCTAAGGCTTCTATAAGAGAAAGAGTATCTCCATTTTGTCCTGGACGCAAAGATGCAAAGAGAGGTTTTTCCTCATCGTCTTTTGTTCCAATTTGTACATACGGACCAAATCTTCCTATTCGAACAGAAACGGGTTTTCCACTTTTGGGATCGGTTCCAATAATTCGTTCTTGAATTGCTTCTGCACGGGAAACGCTTCCCATTTTTTCTTCTATATTTTTTCGAAAATCTCCATAAAACGATTGAATCATGGTATTCCATTTTGTTTTTCCTTCCGCAATAGTATCAAACTCTTCTTCTACTTTTGCGGTAAAACCATAGTCCACAATATCTGAAAAGTGTTCCACTAAAAAATCATTCACCACTCGTCCAATAGGGGTTGGCACCAGTTTTCCTTTTTCTGAACCTGTTTTTTCTGTTTTTTCTTCCCTTTTTATCAGGGGTAAAAGAGGGCTGGCACTCAAAATTATAATTTTTCGATCTTCTCCTTCTAAAATACCTTTTTCAATATAACCACGGTCTTGCACGGTGGAAATAGTAGGCGCGTATGTGGAAGGTCGTCCAATTCCCATTTCTTCCATTTTTTTTACAAGGGCTGCTTCGCTGTATCGTGCCGGTGGACGAGCAAACATTTGTTTTGCTTGGAGATGGGAAAGTTCCGTTTTTTCTCCATTTTTCAAAATCGGAAGGGTTCCTTCTTCGTCTTCATCCTCATCGTCTTTTCCTTCGAGATATACCTCTAAAAAACCGCTGAACGTAATTACTTCGCCCTTTGCAAAAAAATTGTGAGGAACATTTTTAGCAGAAATAACGGCGGTGGTTCGCTCAAATTGTGCATCACTCATTTGGGAAGCAATAGTGCGTTTCCAAATGAGCGAATACAGTCGTTCTTCGTCTCTTTCACTGCCCGCCATTTCTTGAGAAAGATTAGTAGGACGAATGGCTTCGTGCGCCTCTTGTGCGCCTTTGGTTTTGGTAGTGTAGGTTCGGAAGTGAGAATATTTTTCTCCGTATTTTTTAGTAATATATTCTTTTGCCATCCCCAGCGCGAGGCTGGAAAGATTAAATGAATCGGTTCGCATATACGTAATTTTCCCTGATTCGTACAATTTTTGCGCTACGGTCATTGTTTTTTTTACCGAAAACCCGAGTTTCCGTGAAGCTTCTTGTTGAAGGGTAGAAGTAGTAAATGGAGGGGCAGGGGAGCGCTTTGCTGGTTTTTTCTCTACACTTTTTATGGAGTATTCTCCTGTAAGGGCTTTTTCCAAAAATTTTTTTGCATCTATTTCGTTTTTAAATTTTTCTTCGCATTCTGCCAGAAAACTTTTTCCTTCAGGAGTAATAAATTCCGCTTTTACCGTAAAAATTGAAGAAGAAGAAAATGCTTCAATTTCTTTTTCTCGTTCTACAATAATGCGTACTGCCACACTTTGTACACGTCCAGCAGAAAGTCCTGCTCTAATTTTTCTCCACAAAACAGGAGAAAGTTCGTATCCCACGAGTCGGTCTAGTACTCTTCGCGCTTGTTGTGCATCTACAAGATTTTTATTTACCGTTCTTGGATTTTTAATAGCTTCTTCAATGGCGGTTTTTGTAATTTCGTGAAATACAATTCGTTTTGTATTTTCAGGCTTCAGTTTTAGCACTTCTGCTAAATGCCAAGAAATAGCTTCTCCTTCGCGGTCTTCATCGGAGGCTAACCAGACCACTTTCGATTGTTTTGCAACTTTTTTAAGTTCTGTAACAATTTTCTTTTTATCAGCACTTATTTCATAT
>CAIRYL010000154.1 GCA_903882825.1 uncultured Candidatus Peregrinibacteria bacterium
TATTTTTTAGCCGTATAATAGTTTTTTGGAGCATTATTGGAATCATATACATTTCTATTTTTGCACTTCATTTTTCATTTCTTCCAAAAAGTGGTCCAGGAGACGCGTTTCATACCCCAGAATTTCAAGCACATTTACAAGGAAACAGATATGAAGGATCTCTAAAGCCCATTGGATTTTTGGAAATGTTTATACAAACCAATAAAACAATGTTTGAAAGAAATGCAAGTATTAGTAAAGATCATCCGTATGCGAGCAAGTGGAAAGACTGGCCTATAGGTGAAAAACCTATTTTTTACTGGCACAAAGAACCATTTTCTCCGAGTGCCGGAAACGAAAAATTTATTTCATGGTTGGGACTTGGAGAATTATTTCAAAAAGAACCCTATCAAACAAAAATTCCTACAAAAGCAAAATTTGAACAAAAGATTTTTCTTTTTGGAAATCCTGTGGTGTGGTGGAGCGGAAGTATTGCGGTACTTTTTGGTTTTTTATGGGGAATCGCAGGAAGTGCATCAGATACATTAAAACGTCGTATAACACTTTTTTTAGTACTCGGATATTTGGCAAATTTATTACCATTTGCATTTATCGATCGTCCAGCTTTTTTATATCATTACCTGCAAGCATTGGTTATTTCTATTCTTATTCTGGCGCTAATGTTGTCGAGTATTCGCCAACAATTTGTTCAAAAAATAATAGCCATTATTCTTATTACCAGTGCCTTTGGAAGTTTTATATACCTTTCTCCTTTAGCATACGGAACTCCTATGACCCCGAAAGAATTTGAAGCCCGTATGTATTGGTAAAGACTGAGAATATTTATCCAAACGCTTGTTCCATTTTTAAAAGCCTTTCCCAGTTTTCATCTACTTCTTTTTGGAAATCTTCTACAAGATTTGCGTTTTCTGGCTTTAAAAGATGCTTAAATCGTCCTTGGTCTTTGAGCCATTCGGTTACCGGAAGTTTTTCTTTTGGTTTATAATTTATTTTCCATTTGCCATTATCTACTTCGTACAGAGGCCAAAAACAAGTGTCTACCGCACGCTGGGAAATGGTCATTCCCATTTGAGGATCTGTTTTCCAATTGGTAGGACATGCCGATAAACAATTAAGAAATGCAGGACCTTCCACTTCAAACGCCTTATTTGCTTTTTTCATAAGGTCGGCAAAATTTGAAGGCGAAGCCTGTGCAATATACGGAATATGATGAGCCGCAATAATTTCGGTTAACAATTTTCTATTTTGTTTTTTCCCAGGTACAGCGCTTCCTGCAGGGGAAGTAGTGGTATGGGTATGAATAGGTGTTGCTCCCGATCGTTGATACCCAGTATTCATATATCCCTCATTATCAAAACAAATGTATACGAAATTATGTCCGCGTTCGAGCGCACCAGAAAGCCATTGAAGACCAATATCGTAGGTCGCTCCATCTCCCCCAATCGCTAAAAATTTTATACGTTTCTGCTCATCTGTAAGTTCGCCTTTTCTGAGTTTTGCACGATACATAGATTCGACCCCAGAAATAACACTTGCGGAATTTTGGAAAAGTGAATGAATCCATGGGGTTTTAAAGGAAGTGTACGGATACGCACCAAAACAAATTTCAGAGCATCCTGTAGCATTTGCAGTAATAATAGGGGCATCAATAGTGGTTAATGCTTGTTTTAAAATAACAGAAATTCCACATCCTGGGCATAATCTATGCCCACTAGAAAGTGGCTGACGATTTTGCGACAATGTTTTAATATTAGGAATAAAACGTTTTGGAGGAGAAAGAGGAGTCATAAGAAAAAAGTGAAGAAAAAATATCTATCCGTATTTTTACATAATTACGCGTGAATAACATTGTTCACAAAGAATTATTTCAGGACGATGGGGGTCATAGGTTGTTTCCAATTCCAGAGCACACTCTGCACAATTTCTTTTCCAAAGTTTTCGAGGATTTCGGAGTTTCATACGATAAGAATGCCGAATATCAGGATGTTTTTTCGGAAGAGGAATGTTCATCTTTTTATAAAATTCAAGCTCTGGTTTTTGAATCATAAATAACTTTCCACTTTCTTCACACGTAAAAGCCCATGAAAGAACCTCTTCTGGAATTTTTGTAATATGGTCTGGAATTTTTCCCATCATCTCTTTCGTAATAATTTTTTTAGCTGATGGAATTGGCATTTCAAAATCATTCCACGAAAATCCTTTTTCCAGAGCTTCTGCTTTGGAAAGTGGAAAATGGTCAATGGCAATCGTTTCGTTGTATCCAAATGGAGAAAGTTTTGCTGGGAAAAAATCACCCCATTCTCCTGTGCGTTTCATATACTCTATAATCTTCGGGAGTAGTTCCTCATACTGTTCTTTTGTGTATTGCATATTTAAAATGCAGTATTTTTTATGTTTTAGTCCAATACACCCAAAAAGATACTCCGAAAAAAAACATTCTTCACAATAATAAGAATATTTCATATCCCATGAATGCAACATAAATGCTGTATTATAATTATTTACAGCACTCATACAATTAAAAACAAGTTCTGATTTTGGGGAATAATGAATATCATGGCAATCTTTTGCTCCTATAGGAAGCGGGAAAATATATGCACAATCCTCAAGATTGATGGCATCAAAACAATTTTTCACATTTTTACAATTTTGCAAATGATCTCCTGTAGAATTTTCACAGTTTATATTATGGTGAGCTCTATTCGGAAGGGTAAGAAATAATTCATTTACTTGTTTTTGAAATTTTTGCCGTTCTCCATAATTTTCTAATAATTTTTTTGTGCTTTTAA
>CAIRYL010000155.1 GCA_903882825.1 uncultured Candidatus Peregrinibacteria bacterium
GAAAAATTCAATATTCCTGCTTTCCAAACGGGAAAGGTGGTATAGTGGACGACCTTCTTGTGTACAGATTTGATTCGGAAAAATATCTTCAAAAATTTTAAACATTTCTAATGATATATTTTCCCAAAGAGGATTATATGTTTGGGGAATATTTGCAATATCTCGAGCACGAAATAAAAGTGCCATAAAAAATTTTTTCTGTTTTCTCGGCATAATTTCTAAAGGATAAAAATGAATAGTCCTATTTTCTTCAATATATTTACGAAGTATATTTTGTTCATGGCTGGCGATATATATTATTTTGTATTGCCCAAAAAATGCTTTTACAAAAGAATAAAGTTTTTCTTTCTTTCGTTCAGGAAGAATTACAAAAACAAGAGAATATCCCGTAGAAAATTGAAAAGAAAAAAAAATTTCTCCAGGATATTTTTTTTCCGGCATTACAAAACCTATTTCTACTGATTTTATTTGTGAAGGCTGAACTACAACATTTTTTTTCCATTGTATTTGTTTTTCTTTTGATTGGGTATTAAGTACAAATGGAATAGTGATCGTGTCTGAATTTTCTGTAAAGGAGAGAGGATATTGTAAAAATTCTTCACGATCTTCAGGAGAATACCAAAAAAATATTCCACAAATGACAACAGATATGAACAATACAAAAATTATTCTTTTCCAAAAAATCGAATTTTTAAAAAGGTATTTCAATGGAACAAATAATATCTTTTGAAGTAGAAAATACATATACAATAACACTTTTTTCATTCTATTACGTTTTATCATTATTTGCGATAATTTTTTTATCTCGAAATTGCTGACTTCTCGCCAATACTATTACAGAAATATTATAAAATCCATTTTCTCGAAGTGTGCTCGTTGCCTCATGTATTGTAGAAAGTGTAGAGGCAACATCATCTACCAAAAAAATAGGTGTTTCTTTTGAAATATTATTTTTTTGAATTTTAAATGCCGATTGTACATTCTTGACTCTTTCCATTGGAGAAAGATGCGCTTGGTGAGGAGTGTTTCTCATTCGAGAAAGCATATTACAAACTTTTTCTTTTTCATTTGGAAAAAATATTTTTGAGAAAATACGTGCCAAAATTTCACTCTGATTAAATCCTCTTTCATTCAATCTTAAAAAATGAAGTGGAATAGGGACAAAAATAGCAGACGGTGGAATAGAAATTTTTTGTAACTGATCAGTAAAAAATGGCAAAAGACATTCCCCTATATCCTCAGCAAAAGCGTACTTCATTTCTGCAATAGATTTCTCTACAATAATATTTTCATATTCTCCTAACACAAAAATATTTTTTATATATTCAGAAGAAAAAGAATACAAACAATTCCTAGGAATTTTTTGTACACAAGAAGAACATAAAATTTCCCCTTCCGTCTGACATATTATGCAATCAGGAGGAAATACAAAATCCCAAAGAAATCGTAGGATTTTCATATTTTATTTCAAAAAAAAATTCCACTGCTATTGTGTTCCAATTTTTAAAAAGAAGGAATCATTTGCCCTTTTATTTGTGTATATCTACAATAAAAATATATAAAAGGGCGATTAGCTCAGTTGGCTAGAGCGCTCGCTTGACTTGCGAGAGGTCTTGGGTTCGAATCCCACATCGCCCACCATTTTTATTAAAATATGCAAAATATTGCTATTTCTACTCGCACAAATATTAAAAATCCTGAAGATTTGAAAATACTTTTACGAGAACTAAAAAAGTGGGGGAAAAATATTTTTCTCTCTGAAAATGCCAGAAAAAATATTTCACCAAAAGATTTTTCTCAATACCAAAGCGCAGAAGAGAATGAACATTTTGATATGATTATTATTATCGGTGGAGACGGGACGATTCTTTCCAAAGTTCAAAAAATGAAAAGTTTTCAAACCCCTATTTTTGCTATTAATGGAGGGAATCTTGGATTTTTAGCATCTATTTTCCCTTCACAAATACCTTTCGCCATGAATAGTATTTTTGAAGGACATTATACGAAAGATGAACGGATGATGCTTTCCGGGAAAATTATTCGTGCAAAAGGATCTGTAGAAAAATTTCATGCATTAAATGAATGCACTCTCCATCACTCTGGTATTGCCCGGCTTAGAGAAATTGAAACACACATCAATAAAGAACATCTCACTACCTATCGTGCTGACGGACTTATTATATCTACTCCTACTGGTTCGACTGCCTATAATGTTTCGGCTGGAGGTCCTATTATCGTCCCAAGCCTGAGTGCTTTTGTTATAACACCACTGGCACCATCAGGATTTGCGCAAAGAAGTATTGTTATTCCATCCGAGAAAAAAATTACACTACAAGTGTGTGGAAAAAATAGTGAAATGAGTCTTTCTATAGATGGACAAATTGCTTTTGAAATTTCTGGAGAAGATAGAATAGAAATTAAAAAACATCCTCAAAAAATAACATTTTTACGACTTTTGGACGAGAATTTTTATATTTCTTTGCGAGAAAAACTCGGATGGGGATTGTAATAAAAAAAGCACTTCTAAAAAATAGAAGTGCTTTTTAAAGTTTTTAATTTTTTAAAAATCATTCCATAAAATTTGATTCGTAATTTCATGATGATAAATTACTTCTCCTCGTTTTACTTTTCCTCCTAATTCTTTTGGAGATCTATCTGCTACTGCTTTTTTAATATCATAATATTTAGTATGGTTTTCTTCTCCTAAAATATCTTTTAAAAATTGAGAAGATCTATAGGCAAACAGTGCATCTAAAATATTTCCATATAATTTTTTTACAGGCTTTTTGGTCACTTGCTGTTTTATTTCCTGGTATGTTTTTTCTGGAAACATAATTGCCTCCATTCCCGCATGAAGTACCGCAAAGTATGTAAGATATGGATTCGCATCTGGTGCAACAGCACGAATTTCTATACGCGCAGATTTTTCATTTGCTAACGGAATACGAATTACAGAACCACGATCGCACGCGTGTTTTTTAATTTCGTTCGGTGCTTCAAAATTTGGATCAAGCCGACGATAGGCATTTACACTAGGACACATAAGGATACAAAGTTCTCTCGCTCTGCTCAAAATCCCCATTGTAAAACGCTGTCCCATATCAGAAAGTCCATCTTCTCCTTTTGCATCATAAAAAATATTTTTTCCATTTTTTGAAATACTCATATTTGAATGCATTCCACTTCCGTTTATTCCTGCTTTTGGTTTTGGAAGAAAAGAAGCCGTAAATCCCATTAATTTTGCTACTTGGCGTGCTATTAATTTATATAACAAAATCTGATCACAAATAATAAGCGCATCGGAATACTTAAAATTAATTTCAAATTGTGCAGGAGCCACTTCCCCATGATCTTTTTCATTTTCAAAACCCAATGCACGCTGTACTTCAGCCACAGCATCAATAAATATTCGAAGATCATCTTGGGGAAGAGCATTAAAATATCCACCTTTTGTCGCCAGCGTAAATCCTTCTTCTTCGTGAAAATTTTGTTCTGCATCGGTACCAGAGAACAAAAATCCTTCAATTTCTGGAGCCACTTGAAAAGTATAGCCTTCTGTTTCTTTTAAATTTTTTAGTTTTTCAGAAAAAACTCCTCTAAAATCTCCAGGATATTGACTCCCATCTTTATCTCTCACATTTGCAAATACAATCGCCTTACCTGAACCAAAAAAATCTGCAGGAAGAAGTCTAAAAGATCCAAAATCAGGTTTTAAACGCAAATCAGAACTTCCGAGATCGGTAAAACCACGAATGGATGACCCATCAAAAGTAAGATTTTCGTAAGAATCCAAAAAGTACTTTTTATCATAATCAAGCATTTGAAGCTTCCCTTCTAAATCAGAAAAGCAAACGGTAATAGCTTTAATTCTTTTTTCACTTTCCAGATATGTGGTAATTTTTTTTTCAAAATACTCATCATTATTGCCTGCTAAACGTTCATTTTTAATTCCAAGGTTAAACTCTTCCAATTCTGAATACTTTAATTCCAGAAAATCTCGAAGAGCTGGAGAACAACAAGACATAAAAAAATAATAAAATAACAACGCTATATTTCCCTCTCTTTTATTCTTCGTCAATATATTTTTCTTTTTAAATAAACAAAATAAAGACTTGTAGAAAAATTATACAACCATTATAATGCTATTATGAGGCGAAAAATAAATCATTATTTTAAAGACTCGTAGAAAAAAATTTCATATTTTTTATGGATATAAAACTTCTCAAAAAAATTATTCAAGGCACAGGACTTTCTGAAAAAGAGTCCATATTGTATCTGGCGACTCTGGAAAAAGGAATTGCGCCTGTTTCCATTATTGCAGAAGAAGCAGGAATGAATCGCATTACCGCCTATGGTATTTTACAAAAACTTTTAGAAGATGGAATCGTGAGTGTAAGCGAACGAGCTGGAGTTCAACATTTTTCTGCGCTTCCTCCTGATCAATTTTTAAGTGAAATTGAGAAGCGAACAAAAGATTTTTCGGATGCAATTCCTCTTTTAAAAAGTATCGCCGGTGTACAAGAATTTCGTCCAAGAGTTCGATTTTTTGAAGGTTTAGAGGGTGTAAAAAAGGGATATGCTGAAACCCTCTCTTCGAGAAGTGAAATTTTAAGTATTGCGAATTCACAAAATATTCGTGTTCATTGGGCAGAATATGACCAAGAATACGTTTCGAAAAGAGCAGAAAAGAAGATTTTTTTAAGAGGTTTGGCACCAAAGGATAAAGAAGGGAAAAAAGTCCATCAAGAAGATGAAAAATACTATCGAGAAATACGACTTTTAGATCGCACACTTTTTCCTACTGAAAAAGTA
>CAIRYL010000156.1 GCA_903882825.1 uncultured Candidatus Peregrinibacteria bacterium
AGCCCTTCTGTCCAATCAGTACGATTGGTGTTTGGTGCGCCAGGAAGCATATATTTTGGATTCTGTTCAATCCCATCAATTTGAAGACCTGCTAAATTGTCATGTGTACCACCCTGCATTTGCCGTAATGCTCCTTCAAACTGTTCTAGCTGTGCAAGAGCTTCTTGACCAATAACACCCTCAAATCTATTTCCTTCTGGTTTTTGTCCAATTTCTTTTGGTTGAGGTGCATCCATTCTTGAGTTTAGTGTTTCTGGCATACTAAAAAGGTAAAATTGCATACATCTTTTTCTTTTTTTTTAAAAATGTCAATTTTTTATTTTTTTCTGCTATGCTGTACAGTGCTTTTTATTGTGGTATGCCTGCACTGCTTTTTAAAAATGTTTGTAAACATTTTATCGATTGTACCGCGGTAAAAGATGTAAGTTTTACCGTTGAAAAAGGAGAGTTTTTTGCACTGTTGGGTCCTAACGGTGCCGGAAAAACAACACTCATTAATTGTTTATCGGGCGTTATAAAGCGCAGTGGTGGAAAAATTGAAGTGTTTGGACGTGATACCGAAACAGATGGAAATTTTACTAAAAAAGAAATTGGCGTGGTAGAACAAGAAATAGCATTTGATCCATTTTTAACGCCACTCGAAACCATTCGTATGACGCGTGGATTTTTTGGGATTCCCCCTCATGAAGCGTATTTAGAATGGATTTTACAAAAACTAGGACTTTTTGAAAAACGAAATACTCGAGGAAGATCTCTTTCGGGGGGTATGAAGCGTCGATTGATGATTGCGAAGGCTCTTTCTCATGAGCCTCATATTGTTATTTTAGATGAACCAACCGCAGGAGTAGATATTGAACTGCGTCAAAATTTATGGGCATTTTTTCAAGAACTTCGTCGAGAAAAAGGAATGACCATTTTGCTTACCACACACTATTTAGAAGAAGCAGAAGCCCTGGCAGATAGAATTGCGATTATTCGGGATGGAAAAATTGCTGTGTGTGAAGAAAAATCAGTGCTTCTGGCTCGTAGAAAAAGAATTTTAGAAGTGACCAACCAAGACGGCAGTGAAGAATCGTTTCCGATAGAAAATGGAGAAAATGTAGCCCAAAAAATTTCTGATTATTTAGTAAAAAAGCCCAATATTCAAGATATTCGCATTCGAGAACCAAAACTGGAAGAAATTTTTTTAGAGGTGGTTTCGTAATTTTCCCATTTTTTCTTTTTTCCTCGTTCATGAATTATATTCGTTTATACACACTTACCCACAAAGAATCTCTCCGATTTTTAAAAGTAGGAGCCCAAACGGTTATTTCTCCGGTTATGGTGGCACTTCTGTATTTTGCCGTTTTTGGAGGAGCACTTTCTTCTCGTATTTCTGAAATTTCTGGAATTTCGTATCTCGCATTTATTGTTCCGGGTCTTATTATGCTCCAATCTACCAGTAATGCTTTTCAAAATCCTTCTAGTTCACTTATTATTTCCAAATATCACGGGACTCTTTCTGACCTTTTAACGGCACCACTGACCGCATTTGAAAAAAGTTTTGGATATATTGTGGGCGGAATTTTACGGGGATTGGTGGTTGCATTTTGTATTTTTATAACCGCTTTTCCTTTTGTGGATGAGATTTTCCCGATTCATCCCTGGTGGGCACTTTTGTTTTTAATTCTTGCGAATGCTTCTTTTTCGGCGTTGGGAGTTATAACCGGAATGTGGGCAAAAACATTTGACCAAACTGCTGGAATTTCCACTTTTCTTATTACTCCCATGGGATTTTTAGGAGGAGTTTTTTATTCTTTGCACATGCTTCCTCCACTGGCTCAAACACTGTCGTTGGGGAATCCATTTTTATATTTTGTAGATGCTTTGCGATGGGCGTTTTTTAACACGGGAGATATTCCTTTATTTATAGATATATTGGTATTAGTGGGTATTACCGTTTTTTTGTGTAGTATTACTGTTTTTTTATTTTTTAAAAATTGGAAAATTCAGGAATAAAAAAAGATTATTTTTGCTTTTTGGGTATTCGTCTTCTTGTTTCTGTTGACACTTTTTTGCTACTCTCTTTTTAGAATATTCTCTTTTTTTTATGACTCGTTCCTATCTTATTCCCACCGTTATCGACAAAACGCCACAAGGAGAGCGTGCGTACGATATTTATTCTCGATTATTAGAAGATAGAATTATATTTTTAGGATCTGCCATTGATGCGGACGTTGCCAATACCGTTATTGCGCAAATGCTTTTTTTACAAAAACAAGATGCCAAAAAAGATATTACGCTGTATGTAAATTCTCCGGGAGGGCATGTTACGGCGGGATTGGCTATTTATGACACCATGCAATATATTTCTTGTGATGTGGTAACCGTATGTATAGGGCTTGCGGCGAGTATGGGTTCGGTTATTTTAGCCGGAGGTGCAAAAGGGAAACGGTTTTCTTTGCCTCATGCCGAAGTAATGATTCACCAACCTTTAGGAGGCGCAGAAGGACAAGCGACTGATATTAAAATTGCAGCCAAACATATTGAAAGAACCGGAAATACGCTGTATAAAATTCTTGCAAAACACACAGGACAAGATATTAAAAAAGTAGAAGCAGATTGTGATAGAGATAATTTTATGACGGCGGAAGAAGCAAAAGCATACGGGCTTATTGATAAAATTGTGGAGTAAATTTTTTAAGAAATGAACACCCGACCGAAGTCGGAGGTTAAAAAACGATATTTTGAGATACAAAAATCAATTTTTTTCCCCGTTTTTCTGATTTCAAAAATTTATTTTTTTCCGGTATTCTCTCTTTGTTTTCTTCTTTTTTTGTATGTACGATATTGTTTTTTTTGGAATGCAGGGCTCTGGGAAAGGCACTCAGGGGCAAATTTTAGCCGAAAAAAAAGCGCTGACCACTTTTGAAACGGGTGCAGAACTGAGAAAAATTATGACAGAAAGCTCTGAATTGGGACAAAAAGTAAAAGGAATGGTAGAAAAAGGTGAGCTGGTGACCAATGCTATTGTTATGGAAATAGTAGAAAATTTCTTACAAAATCATGAAGGGGAAAGAATTTTGTTTGATGGCATTCCACGAAGTATGATGCAAAAAGAGACTTTTGATGCGCTTTTACACAGCAAAGGACGAGATGTTTTTGGGGTTTTTCTTACTATTCCCCGAGAAGAAGCCATTGCGAGAATGCTCCTCCGAGGACGGGCAGATGATACTCCGGAAATTATGGAACGGCGACTAAAAAATTATGATACAGAAACTCTTCCCGTTATTGAAAAATATGAAGCAGAAGGGAAAATGGTGAGAGTAGAGGGCATGGGAAGTATTGATGATATTCATGAGGAAATTATGGAACACCTTTTAAATAATCATATATAAATTAAAAAATTCTCTGTGTCATTCAAAATTCTTTAATAAACACATTCTTCAGAATCTTAAAAACTGGATTTTTTCGGGTATCGAGAGTGAGGGAAATCTTATTTTCAGAGACTCCTTTCCTAAAAAAACAGGAATATTTTTTATTCCACGAGAAAAGCATTTTTATTGGTGTTTTTCTTCGGCGGGAAACATTTGTCCAACGGTTGCCATGGTTCCTGTATAATTTACAACCGTTCCTGCTGTTTTTAGTGCTTCGGCAGTGGCGAATCGCCACTCAAACGCACTGGCGATTCCCGCTACTACTTTTTGTCCCGTTGTAAAAGAAGAAAAAAGTTTTTGTAAAACTTGAAAAACTTTTACGCCGATTACAAAAGAAAACGATAGTTCTACCAAAAAAGCAGTTTTTTGCATGGCATTTAATTTGTCCCAAAAAACAGAAAAAAGGAGTCGAGAATTTTCTGGGATGTTACTTAGGAACGCAAAAAAACGAGAAATTTCTGCTCTTCCTTCTTCTGTAAAAAGAGATGTAATGGTTGTAAAAACGCTTTCAATAGCATTTCCAGGCGCGAGTGCCACTCTTTGCCAATCTTCTAATTCGTCTTGCTGGTTTATTTTTTTTATATTTTTATTAAGACAACTTTCATGTTTTCCTTTTTTTAAAAAGAAATCGGTAATAGCGGTAATAGAAGATTCGGGTATTTGTTGAGAAAAATCCTTCAAAGAAGAATCCTCTTTTCCATTTTGCACTAAAAATTGCAAAGATTTTAGTCGTAATTCTTCGAGATCTCGAGAGGATATATTTGTTCCTCCATTGTTGTTTGCTTCTAAAGCAAGAGGATTATTCGTTTCCATTTTTTTTTAAAATTTCTCTCTATTCTACAGGATTCTTTATTTTTTATCAAGGAAGTGTTTTTTAAAAAAGGGTAAATACTTTTTTAATGTGCTGGAATAAAAGAGAGTGTATTTCACTGTACTGGCGAGTGGGGAAAGTGTTCCGTTATAGGTTTGGGAATGGATTCCCGCCTCCGCGGGAATGACAAAGCCTCCGCTGGGATGACAATCCTTTTTATTCAGAAAAATATTTTTTTACCTCTTCGGGAGTAAGTATTTGGTATTTTCCGCTTTCTAAGGTATTTAAAAGTTTAAATTTTCCAATACGAATACGTTTGAGATTTTTTACTCCACTTCCCAGTGCTCGAACCATACGCCGAATTTGCCTATTTTTCCCTTCGGTAAGGGTAATAGAAAAAATATTCCGTCCCATTTTTTTTACTCTTGCAGGTTTGGTTTTACTTCCCAAAATATACATTCCATTTTGCATTTTTTGGATCATTTCATCCGTGAGAGGGTTAAAAATTTCTACTTCATATTCTTTTTCATGTTCAAATTTTGGATGGGAAAGCCGAAACGCCAAATCTCCATCATTTGTAAGAAGCAAAAGCCCGGAAGAATCTTTATCAAGCCTTCCAACTGGAAAAACACGTTGAAAATTTTCCGGCAATAAATCAACAAAATTTTTGGTTTCTACTTCTGTTTTTTTGGTAGAAGTGACATATCCAACCGGCTTGTGGAGCATTATGTATACCATTTCTGCTGTTCGCTTTTGAAGTGTATTTTCATCAACCGTTACGGTATCGTTTTCGGGGTCCACTTTTGTTCCGAGTTCTGTTATTATTTTCCCATTTATACGAACAGAACCCGCTGAAATAAGAACATCAGCCGATCTGCGCGAGCAAATTCCTTGATCTGCCAAATATTTATTTAAACGAATCATTCTCCGGTATTTTGTAATAAATATACATTACATCGAGCTTCTACTCGATGAATATATTCTAAAATTTCGTTGGGAAGAGATATTCCTTCCACCAGGCGAAGTCCTGAAAGATCTGCTGCTAAAACACAGTCGGCAACCGAAAACGTGGGTCCCATAATAAATTGGTCATCTACTATTTTTGCAATATCCAACAGACCGGCTTTTATATTTTCTTCATACAATTGAGGCGCCTCTTGTTCGAGTTCTGTAAATGTTTTGCCACGTTTTTTTTCTTTAGAAGATTGAAAATATCTCGCTCCATCTTCATGAAGTGCAAATTCTTTTGTATAGTGCTGTAAATAAAAAGGAAGAAGAACACTAAAATAGTCTGGTAAGGTAACTGCTTCTTGTGATGCCCATTGAAGGGATGGTTCTACCGGACCAATAAACCCAATAGGGTGAGGCGCTCGCATTTCAATTTCTCGCAGAATATTGAGTGATTCATTGATAATAACTCCATCTTCAAAATCCATAATAGGAAGTTGACGCATTCCCGTGAGCATTTCTTGTGTTTTTGTGTCTGCATACGAAAGGAGTTTTTTTTGATATGGAATCCCTTTAAATCCTAAAAAAAGCCGAATTCGTTGGCAAAATGGACAATGTTCATAGTGGTACAAAATCATACAAATGGGGAAAAAAGTTCTCTTCTATGCAGTTCGGTTTTCATCATACTCTTTTGCTTTTTCCCACGCGAGTTCAAAAAGACTTTTGAGTGCTTGTGCTAAAGATTTATTCGTGATTTTCATCCCAATTGCTTCGGTTTTTTTCGTGGTAAACATGGCAATAGTGTCACCAATAATATTTATTTCGCACGATCCTGGAAATTGATCGGCTGGTACTAATCGTGTTTTTCGAAGCTCTTTCCCATCTCGTTTTTGGTAATTTTCTGAAACAAGGGTTTTTGGCTGAATACTTCGCACAAACATTCCTTTTTCTTTTCGTTTCTCAGTATAGTTTTTCCAATCATTTCCTGCCATTTCCGTATGATACGAATTAAGACCAAAACAGAGTTGTTCTGATTCTGGAAGTTCGAGTGTTTCGTTAATAAGGTTTGTAACGGCTTCTAATCCTTGATAATAGCTTACTTTTCCACGAATTTCTAAGATAGAATCTGTAAAATTTTGAGAGAATTTTTGAAAAGATTCTCTTTTTTTACGAATGGTTTGAAATTCTCCACGTAAATTTTCTGCCTTTTTTAAAATTTGCTGGGTTTCCTTTGCCTTTTTTTCACAAATTTCTACAATTTCATCTTCTTTTATAGCGTCAAAATGTTGTACTCCGTTTTTTTCAAATTTAAAAATCATTTCTTTTTGTTCTAATCCTTCTAAAAGGGCATACATAGCCGTTCGTTTAATATTAAGGCGTTTGGCAATAATGCTGGCAACACATGCTCCAGTGGTTAAAAGATACAAATATGCACGAGTTTCATTTTCGGTAAGCCCAAGAGTGCGAAGAAAATGTTCTATTCCCATATAAAACATAACATGGGACGTATTATATCGTAGTTGTCATTTTTTAAACAACAAAAATGTGTGTGTGGAAAAAAACAGACAGTATTTTAAAAATACCTGTTGTAGGAAATTTTCAACACATTTTTTTTAAAAAATATAAATAAAATATTTTTAAAAAATCATTAAAAATGGCTTTTTAATAAGAAAAAATAAAGTAAAAAATCTAGAAAGATGAAAAAAATATTGTCTCCATACAATGATGATAGTTGACGCTTATGTATAACGGCGCAATATGGTCTCCATTTTTAAAAGGATGAAGACTCCCACTTCTTTAC
>CAIRYL010000157.1 GCA_903882825.1 uncultured Candidatus Peregrinibacteria bacterium
GATCTGTTCGAATGGCATTTGGGACACCGGAGATTGGTTAAAAAATTTTGGGTATAAGCGTTCATTTTATAATTCTTGTTTTTTAAAAATTAAAATTTAATCATATGCAATATTTCTTTTTGCTCTTGGCGGGACAGAAAAAAATAAAGTATCTGCTGATTTTGTCGCTGATCTGGCGGGTACTATCAATTATGAAATTGTCACTTGTATCAACCCTCGTATTTGTCGGATTTATTATCCCGAGTAGCTTTTTGCTTTTTTGACAGTTAATCATGGTTATGATAAAAAAAGATTAGGGAGGGTAACCCTCAACTCCATTTTGATTTTTAATCTTTACATTTCTAGCACCCTACTGACAGGGCTCAATCCGAACACCCTGTCTTTTTATTTCACTTAAGCGCTATAGCGCTTTTTTCTTTTTCTATACTTCTCAATGACTTCATAGGGAGTAAAAAAATTAAGGCATTCCATAATTCTGTTATTTAATTTCTTCTCAATTTTTTTAACACGATATTTTGAATATTTTGATATATCGCTTCCTTTGGGAATATATTTACGGATATGCTTGTTAGCGTTTTCAATGCTTCCTTTCTGCCACGAAGAGTAAGGATCGCAAAAATATATTTTTATATTCAATAATTTTTCTAATTCTTTATGCCTCGCAAGTAAAAGATCATTATCTGTCGTAATTGTCTTTATCTCGGGAAATCTTTTCTTAATCCTTTTAAAAGCCAAATGCACGGCTTTAATATTTATATTGATAATTCGCTCAATAAAAACTGTTCTTAGTTTTCTACAAACAACAACAAGTAGTATACCCTTGCCTGTTTTACCAGAGAGAATAAAATCAGCCTCAGTATCGCCAATTCTCATTCTTTTGTTGATAAATTCAGGTCTTTTTCCGATAAAAGTTCTGTCTTTTAATTTTTTGATTTTTGGTCTTCTGTTCCTTCTTTTGTTTTTATGTTTATTTCTATAGGCTTCTATTGTTCTGCCATATGGGCTTTTAATATATCTGCAAATACTATCCTTTGAAATACAAAGCAGATGTTTTTCTATTTTTTTTTAACCTTCCGGCAATAGCTCTTGGAGATTGATCATCACAAAGCTTTTTTTCAATAAATTCTTTTAACTCTTTATTCTTAACTATTTTCATTCCTTGATACTTGGAATACTTTCGGCGCACATAGGCTTTATGATGCGCTTTTTTAGGATCGTATTTTTCTTTGACGCTGTTTAATTTTATTTCATCGGATATTGTGGATACTGACCGCTTTAACGCTTTAGCAATATTCCGAAATGAATATTTTTTATCTAATAAAATTACTATTTCATCGCGTTCGCTTTTTGAAAGATGCGAGAACTTTTTGGTTTTATTTTTCATTCTTTAACTTTAACATTGTTCGGATTCAAATGCGACAGTGGGTTTTCGCTTTTGTCTTTTTTGTAACGTTTTTGGAAATTTATGCTATTATATCTACAGATACGGTGATTCTTTAAAAACCGAATCTATTAATATTGGTGATGTAACCGAAGCACAACTCGCCGATACTGCAAACGATGTAAGAACTTATGCAAGGAATAGGATAGGCGATTCTCTTACTAATAAAATTAGACCAGA
>CAIRYL010000158.1 GCA_903882825.1 uncultured Candidatus Peregrinibacteria bacterium
ATATCAGATCATAGTGATTTGGGACTTATTAAAATTTTACCACCTAATTTTTATCCACGAAGAGGCGATGCCCATGAATTTTTAGAAATTGTCCCTCCTTTACAGTTAGTAGGAGAATACCAACGAGAAAACGCTTCAAAAGTAATGGCATTTGCAGAAAAAATGAAGATTCCTCAAAAAATTACGGAAGAAACTTTGTCCAGTTTTACAGGACTAGAACGTCGATTTGAACGAAGAGGTGAAAAAAATCATATTCTTATTATTGAAGATTATGCCCATCATCCCACTGCCGTCCAAAAAACTCTTCATGCCGCACGAAATTTGGTCCGACAAGAAAAAAGAAAAAAACTATGGGTTGTATTTCAGCCCCATCAACACTCTCGTACTGCCGACTTTATAGAAAAATTTTCAGAAAGTTTTGGAGAAGCCGATGAAATTCTTATTCCTGATATTTACGCCGTAAGAGATTCAGAAGATGATAAAAAACGTATTTCTGCTGAAGAATTTACGAAAAAAATATCTGATTTCATGATTATTTCAGAAAAAAAACGAAGTAATGTGTGGGGACGCGGGACACAGAGTAGAGACGAGACATTCTATAAAAAGCGAGTTCGTCATACTGAAAATTTCCAAAAAACATTAGAAATTTTAAGAGATGAAGCCTGGAAAGGTGATGTGGTGATGATTATGGGGGCAGGACCAATTACCAAGCTTGCCGATATGTTTTTAAACGATGGAAATGAGCAAAATATTACAGAGGTAGAAATGCTTCCCCTTCATCGAAGAAGGGTATATCGATAGTCATGAAAAGAATTTTTATTATTTTGCATATTTTTTAATATGGCTCAAATACTCGATGGAAAAAAAATATCAGAAAAAATATATACAGAGATTTCCGAAATTGTGCAAAAAAAATATGCTCAAAATCCTCCAAAATTGGTAGTGATACTCGTAGGCGATGATCCAGCGTCTGCAGTATATGTAAGCAATAAAGAGAAATCATGTCACAAGGCTGGAATTTTGTCTCAAACCATTCGGCTTTCCAAAAATGTTTCGGAAGAAGAAGTTCTCAAAACTATTACAACACTCAATATCGATGAAAGCGTTACGGGTATTATCGTACAACTCCCACTCCCGAAACATATTTCTCCAGAAAAAGTAATAATGACCATTGACCCGCAAAAAGACGTAGATGGATTCCATCCTGAAAATTTAGGAAATCTCTATCTTTCAAAAGAAACAGAATTTTTGCCCCCTGCAACACCAGCCGGAATTATTACCCTACTAGAAGAAAATACAATAGAAATAGCAGGGAAAAATGTAGCGATTGTTGGTCGATCAAATAATGTAGGAAAGGCAATTTCCCTCATGCTTCTGAATAGAAATGCAACGATTACCGTTTGCCATTCGTATACACAAAATATAGACCATTTCTTAAAAAATGCAGATATTATAGTGGTTGCTACTGGAAAAAAACAAATGATAACTGGAGAAATGGTAAAAAACGGTGTGGTGGTAGTGGATGTGGGAATTCATCGCCATGAAAATGGAACACTGTGCGGAGATGTGGATTTTGAAAGCGTCTCACTAAAAGCATCATACATAACGCCTGTTCCAGGAGGAGTAGGTCCCATGACTGTTGCGAGTCTTATAAAAAACACACTTCGTGCACACGAAAAAAAATGGAAAAGTAGAATTTTTTAATGAACAAGGGTTCCAAAATTTTTCCCTTGTAAAACACCCTGTATATTTCCGTTTGTAAATCCATCAAATACCCGAATAGGAATATTATTTTCGCGACATAAAGAAAATGCCGAAGTATCCATTATTTTTAGGTTTTTTTCAATTGCTTCTGTATACGAAAGAGTTTCGTATGGTTTTGCATTCTCATCTTTTTTAGGATCTGCTGTAAATATACCGTTTACACTGGTTGCTTTTGCCAATAAATCACACTGCATTTCTACCGCTCTTAACGCAGACGCAGAGTCGGTTGTAAAAAATGGA
>CAIRYL010000159.1 GCA_903882825.1 uncultured Candidatus Peregrinibacteria bacterium
AAAGAATAAAAAATAATTTGTCTTTTTGCATCATCCTTTTGTAGTGCATTTTCCGGTTTCCCCGTTTTATAATCTACTATCCGAGCCATGGTTTTTTGAGCATTCAAAAACTCTATTTTATCAATGCGCCCCGTAACTGGAACTCCTCGAATTTCAACAGCGTGTACAAAAAAATCATATTCCAGTAAATAGTCGTGTGTTCTAAAAAAATTATCAGAATAATGACGTAAATATGCTTCTATAATAGTATTTCCTTCTTTTAGCGTCGCTAAAAAGTCTTCTTCATTGAGAGATTCTTTCTCTAAAAAATTCTCAAAAGTTTGGAGTACTTCTGGAATATAAAGAGGATCAAAACTATTTTTTACACCATTTTGGAAAATTTTCTGTAAAACCGCATGCACAGCGGTTCCCATAGCAGAAAATTTATTTTTAGCCTTTGGAACACGTAAAAGAGTAGAATACAAAAACTTTCTGGGACATTCACGATAGGTATTGAGATGAGTAGGAGAGATGCGAAAAGTAGAGAGAATTTCTCGTATAAAGTTTTGGAATAATTCTTCCGGCATCTCAGGAGGTGGTGGTGCCAAAAAAAGCGTTGGAAGTATTTCATACGCCTTTTTTTCAATAATATCTGGATTTTTTTCTTCTCGTAAGGATTTAGGAATTTCTAAGAGAAATGAGGAAGGATTTACCGGTCGTCCTTCGCTATTTTCTCTAAAAGATGAGAGCACAAGAATAGACTTTGCCCGTGTCATAGCCACATAAAAAAGCCGTCTTTCATCTTCCTGTGTCATTTGAGACTCCAGAGTGAAATCATTTTTTAAAATATTGGGCGGAGCAGGAAGGATATCTGACTTATTTCGTTTTTGAACACATTTTGCCATTAAAACTACTTCAAACTCTAATCCTTTCGAACCGTGCATGGACAAAATTTGTACAGCATTTTTTGGTGGTGCAAAATACGCATAGGGAATTGGAACTCGAAAAACAGAGTGTGTTTCACACTTTTTTAAAAAATCTTCAAGAGAAAAATATTTTTTGCGAGATGCCCACTTTTTTATTTCTCGATATAAGCCATTTACAGCAGAAAGCGTTTTTGTATCTTTTTCTGAAATAATCCAGGAATAAAAACCAGAATCATGAAGTACATGGGCAAAAAAATCGGGGAAAGAATACCTTCCCAACGCCTGCTCCCAAGAAAGTAATTTTTCTCTCACTTTTACAAAAGAGGGGAAATTATTATTTTCCTCTTCGGAAAGAGATAAAAGCATATCCCAAGCATCTCCATTACGAGGCAAAGATCGGAAAAATTTTGAAACTTCCAAAAGATTCACATTCCAAAATGGTGCTCGTATACAAAAGAATAAATCTTCTCCTGAATAGTTTTTTAAAAAAGAAAAAATTCGTAAAAATACATGAAGATTATTATCTTCTAGTGCATTTTGTAATTTTTTAAATCGGCATGCAATACCGTATTTTTCAAAAAAATCCGCAATTTGTGCCCCTTGAGCATTATCTCTTACTAAAATTGCAATTTCATCTGGTGGGATATTATTTTGGAGATGTTTTTTTACTTCTTCTGCTAAAAAAACAAGCTCTTCCTCTTCTGTTTCCAGTTCCATCGTTTGGATGAGAACAGGAGGTTTCTGGGATATTTTTTGGGAAATAAGACGCTTTTCCCCCATTTTAAATGCCGTAAAAATACGATGTTCATTTTGCTCAATGACGGCTTTTGCACCATCTAAAATTTCTTGAGTACTTCTATAATTTTCTTCCAATGGAATAATTTGACAGTTATTTTGATATCGTTGAAAAAAGTCTAAAATATTTTCCATTGAGGCTCCTTGAAAACGATAAATAGACTGGTCATCATCTCCTACGACAAAAATATTCGGGTCCATGTCGCCCGCTAACAATTCTAAAATTTCTTTTTGTGCAGAATTGGTATCCTGAAATTCATCCGCGAGTAGGTACGAAAATCGTTCCCTATACTTCGCTAAAAAATCTGCATCTCTGCGGAATTCTCTGAGTACAAAAAGTATCATATCGTCATAATCGTATCGCCCTCGCTCTTGGATTTTTTTTTGATACACCGGGAAAACCTGTTCTGAAAATTGTTCCCATTTTTTATAGTATGTTTGAAGACCTTCCCAAAATTTTTTTAATTCATCTTTTAATGGTTTATATGGGTTTTTACTATTAATGTTTGAAAAATCTTTACACACAATGTGTGTACACAAAAGAGAGGATAAATTATTTCCAGGAATCGTAACTCCCACACACAGGTTTTGAACATTTTCTTCGGTAATAGTATTCGCTCGAAGAGTAAGAAAAGTATTCACACTACCTCCCCCATTCTCCAACAATTCCCAAACCTCATATATGAGTTTTTTAAAATTTTCTGGAGAAATTCCCTCTTTTTTAAGAGTTTGAATAAGACTCCCAATTGGATACAAATAGTATTCAGGATTCCCAAATGGTTTTAAAGCACTAGAAGACGGTAAATCATGAATAATTTCTTGAAAAAGCTCTGCTCTTTCCAGGTCATCCAGCATTTCCATTTCTTTCCCAAATATGAACCGTTCTGGATTTTCCTTTAAAATTTGTTCACAAAAAGAATGAAAAGTAAAAACTTGTACGCGGTATCCTGCGGTTCCCAAAAAGCTAAAAAGTCTTCGTTTCATCGCCACCACTCCACTTTCCGTAAAAGTAAGACAGAGAATATTTTCAGGATTTGTATCTGTTTCCTGTAGTATTTTTACTATCCGAAGTGCCAAAACCTGTGTTTTCCCTGTTCCAGCACCTGCAATAACCAAAACAGGTCCATTTATAGCGTTTACCGCTTTTTGTTGCTGAGTATTAAGAGAATCAAACATAGGCAGAAAAAAATGTGTATTTCATAAGATTCGCGTACGCACACCCATTTTCTCTACCCGTACACAATAGAGATAAACCTTATCCTTCCTTATTTACCATATACTGTTGCCCTATTCCAAAAAGAGTAGATACAAGCCAGTAAATTCCCACAGCAGAAGGCATGGTAATAGTAAAAAACCCAACCATTCCAGGAAAAAGATAAATAAAAACCTTATTCATTTTTTGAAATTCTGTGGCGAAGTCCGGCATAGCACCTTCTACTTTTGGCTTTGGTGGTTCTTTTGATTTTTGTTTTTCTGCCCGCGCAAAGGAAAGTTTCATGGCATAATATTGACTTCCTGCTACCACAATAGGAAGCCAAAATAAGGAATAAGATTGCAGAGGAGACATATCTAAAGGCATCACCCCTAAAAAGTTTGTAATAATACCCGAAAAATCAAAATCTTTTAGAAATGGAAATTGATACAAAAAGTAGTGATTATGAGGTAAAAGTCCTTCCATAACCACATAATACAGGGCAATCATTACTGGGAATTGAATAAGGATTGGTAAAAAAGAAGAAAAGGGATTTACATCATGCTTTTTCCAAAGTGCCATCGATTCAGTCGCAATTTTTTGTTGATCTCCTTTATATTGGTCACGAATTCGCTGAAGATCTGGTTGAATTTTTTGCATTTTCTTTTGGGATTTCATAGCGTTATAGGTAGGGCGTAACAGTAAAATTTTTACGAGGAGTGTGAGCAAAATAACCGCTAACCCTAAACTTCCAGCACTGAGAATAAGAAGCGTAATAAGTGCGTTATATACCGGTTTCCAAAAAAGTGTTCGCCAAATAGTTGCAAAAAATCCTGGCTCTTTAATGGTCACATCTCCAAAAAATTCTTTTGAGGCTTCCAGTATCCGCACTCTATATTGTCCTGGAGTACCGAAAAATTCAGTATTTTGTTCGGAAAAAGAAAATATTTTTTCGCCTTTCGCTGGAATATTTACTAACTCTGATGGGATTCTATTGGTAATAATATTTTTCCATTGCCCATTTTCATATCGCTCAATAAAGATATTTTGTGGAGGATTTCCACCCCCGAGAGATATTTCTGCATTGGTATGGTTTTGAATGGTAAAAGAAACCAATTTCCCAACGGTTATTTCTGTATCAGAGAAAACAATATCAATATCATTGGTAAATACTTCTTGAGAAGGATTTTTTGGAGGAAAAACCCAGAGTAATAAAAAATAGGTAAGAGCAAAAACAAGCGCAAAACGAAAAAAAGAGTTCATGAATAAAATAAAAAATCAGGAAGATTTTATATGCCCAGACAAAAGAAAGAAAGGCGATGTATTGAGATTTCCCAAAAAAAGAGAATGAAAAATAATTATAACAACCGAGTAATAATAAGAAGTGCATCCCCTGCTTCCGTAGGTATTTCCACCATACTCCATTTTTTTTTCTTTTCTTTCAGTATTTCATAAAACGGTGCCATTTTTTCTGGAAATTTTCGAAAGTCATCTATTACTACCACGGCATTTTTTGATAAAAATGGTTCTATCATATTAAAAAAAAGATGTGTTTGTTTTTTTTCAGCATCAATAAACACAAAATCAAAATCTCCATCATCCGAATCTAGCAAAAAAAGAGCATCTCCAAGTCGGAAATGTACATTTGTAAGTAATGCTTTTGTAACATTTTCTTTCGCTTGTGTAAGAGATGGAAGGGATCTTTCAAGACTGAGAATAGAACCATCCCATTCTTCCAAAATATCTGCCATAAAAATGGTAGAAAATCCATTTGCACACCCAATTTCTAAAACCTTTTTGGGCTTTAAAAGGAGAAGAAAAAAACGGAGTACGTTGGCTGTTTCCCAAGAAATATTTGGAATATTTTCTTGTTCTCCGTACCGCTTTAAATCCTGTAAAAAAATATCACGTTTCAAGGGTATCAGAAGAAAAAAGAACAGTATTTTCTTTTTGGTATTGACTAATTTGTTCATAAAACTCTTTTGCAGACGTGTTATGTTCGTGAAAAAATTTATATTTTGGAGCAATTTCAAGCAGTGGAGACAAAACAAACGCTCTATCTTTTGCAAATTTATGAGGGATTTCTAATGTTGGAGTATTAATTCTTTCTTGTCCATAAAAGAGAACGTCAATATCTAAATTTTTATTCCCCCATTTTCCTTGACTATCTTGTCCAAGCCCAAATATTGCCTCTATTCTTGAAATTTCTTTCCAAATTTCACGTGGCACTAAATCGGTATCAAACATCATTACTGCATTTAAATAGAGTTTTGTAGAAACTCCAGCCCAAGGAGGTGATTCCCATAAAGAAGAAACTCTCACATTACTTCCGAGTTGTTTTAAATGAAAAATCCCCTGTTCTATAAAAAATTTTCGATCGCCCAAATTGGAACCAAGCCCCAATACCACTTCCCTACTGCTCCCAAAAATATCAAAAAATGCCATATTTTATACTGAAAAAGAAGAAAAAAGTCTCACTGATTGAATATCAGTTTTTGGAAGAGATTGCACTATATCTTTTACTTTTTTTTGAAGATGAAAAACATTAAAATTTGGAGATAATTCTGCAAGAGGAATAAGTACAAACGCTCTGTGATGCAAATATTTATGGGGAACATGAAAATCTGTTGTTTCAATTATTTTTTCTCCATAAAAAAGAATATCTAAATCAATATTTCTGTTTTCCCACTTGAGTCCTGGGGTTCTTTTTCTTCCTAAAAAATCTTCAATTTTTTGAAGTTCTCGAAGTAAAATATAAGGAGAAAGAGTGGTTTTAAAAATAACCACTGCATTTAAAAAAGTTTCAGTGGAAAAACTATCCCAGGGATCTGCTTCCCAAATGGAAGACATTTTAAAGTTCTTTCCTAATTTTTTCATTTCTTTTAAGGCATCATTTAAAAGTTTTTCTCTATCGCCCAAATTAGACCCCATCCCAATAACAACGGTATAAGGAGTTTTTAAAAATAAAGAAATACAGTTGGCGCAAAAGTAAAAAAATTCATTTATAAAAGACATGAGTGCGAAAAAACCATTGATATAGTATGCTTCTCACAGAAAAAAGAAAGAGTTGTCCATTTATGATTTTCATTTCCCCTACAAAGGCATCCGAATATTCTATTCATACCTATAATTCTATTGCAGAAGATTTTTCAAGAACACGAAATAGTGCATGGGAAGAATTTATTCAATTAGCGCAAAAAACACCAGAAAATGCACATATTGCAGATATTGGATGTGGAAATGGACGACTTTTTGAATTTTTTCAAAATACAAAAAAAACAGTACAGTACGTTGGCATAGATCCCTCTCAAGGATTATTACACGAGGCAAAAAGAAAGTTTCCAGAACACATACATCTGTTTCAAGAAGGAAGTTTTTTTTCAATCCCACTGCCTCACAAAAGCCAAGATGAAGTATGGGCAATTGCGAGTTTTCATCATTTAGCGCTAGAAAAAGAAAGAAAAAACGCTCTTAAAAATATACACCATATTTTAAAAGAAAATGGACGTTTGGTAATAACTGTTTGGAATCTTTGGGATCAAGAAAAATATCGTTCTCCAAAAGAAAAAGCATATAACCGTTCTTTTCTAAATCCGCTTTGGAATATTCGTGATTTTTGTATCCCCTTTGGGAATGAGAAAAAAATGCGGTATTATTTTTCGTTTGAGAAAGAAGAATTATGTGAATTGCTAGAAGAAGAAGGATTCAGCATTGAAGAGTGTTTTTTTTCTGAAAAGAAAAAAAACATCTGTATTACAGCTCGAAAAAGACAAAAATCTCAATTCCCTGTTTTTTTTGTACAACATATTCCTTTTCATATCGTATCACTTCCTCAAGTATTACAAGTTTTTAAAGGTGTAAAAAACATACATACACCACTCCTCATTACTACTCCCAATCCTGAAATGATACAAGAATGCCAAAAAAATCCTGAATTTCAAAAAATACTTTGTTCTTCATTTCTTTCTCTTCCAGATGGAACCGGAATTGTATGGGCATCTGGGCTTTCATTTTTAAAATATATACACCCATTTTGGAAATGGATATTTGGTATTTTTTCTCTTGTTTTTTTTGTGTTTTTTAAAAAATGGTATCCTTCAAAAATTTCTAAACCTGTATGTGGAAGTGATGTTTTTCAATGCGTGCTCGAATCATTTTCTGCTCATACACCATATCACCATTCACTTTTTTTACTCGGTGGGGCACCCGGTTCGGCACAGTATATTGCAGAAAATTTTTTAGCAATTGGTGGATATGAAGATGGAGCAGTACACCCAGAAAGAAATACAGAAATTATAGAAAATATTAATAATTCTCATACAAATATTTTGTTTGTTGCCCTTGGTGCGCCAAAACAAGAACTCTGGATTTCTCAAAATATGCATCTTCTCAAAAATATTCGTATTGTAATGGGAGTTGGAGGAAGTTTTGATTTTATTTCTGGACATCAAAAAAGGGCACCAAAAATATTTCGGTATCTCGGTATAGAATGGCTTTACAGACTTATAAAAGAGCCAAAACGAATACAGAGAATCTGGAATGCCACTGGACGTTTTATATACACCATGCTTCGTACATCAACAAAACTATGAAGCAGGAGTATTATTGATAAAAAGCTCTTCTTTGTGAACAATACGAATATCTGAGAATCCGCTAAAAAACGTTTTTATACGTGTTATAAAATTATTCGTTTGTCCTAATAAAAGAATATCCGGAGAATAAAAAACCGAACGCACAATACCAGAAATTTGGTTTTTAGGAACAAAAGCGGTGGTATTCCAAGCTCTTGCATCTGAACTCCCAATTCGATTGTCTCCGAGCATAAAATATTGTCCATCTGGAACAGTATATTTCTCACCATTTATAGTAGATTCACTATTGCAATTATTTGCAGGAATACAGGTTTTTGATTTATTTTCTTCTGATAAAAAAGCTTCTGTAACTTCCATTTTTTGCCCATTGGCAGGAGTGACATATACATGTCCCCCTTTAATTTCTACTGTATCACCCGGAATACCAATAATTCGCTTTACATAAGAAGCTTGAATAACACATGGATTTTCACCCATATCACTCACGAAACCCATTATTTTATTTTTCCAACACACTGGTCCAAACACTTCCACCATTTTAGCCACTGGGGGCGTAAATACTACTACTTGACCTCTTTCATACCCAGAAATTCGA